>CALFRW010000058.1 GCA_937919135.1 uncultured Haloplasmataceae bacterium | reverse complement strand
GGAATTAATAATGGAATACCTAGACTTGAAGGTATACTATTAAGAGATGGATTATAAATAATAATTATGACTGTATACAAGTGATTTCTGTATATAGTCTTTTAATTTTAACTTAAATTTTAAATTCACTTGAAATTTACGCAATTTTTTTGTAGAATAGAGAAGTATTCGTATATCCTCGATAATATGGATCGAAAGTCTCTACCCTAAAACCGTAAATTTTAGGACTACGTATATATGTTTTTTTATTATGCATATATATAAGGAGCATTCGATTGAATGCTTTTTTATATTTTAGATAAGGAGAATAAAATGGATGTAAATCAAATTGTTATTCTAGATTTAGGGAGTAAGTACAGTCAAGTAATCGCAAGAAGAGTTAGAGAATTAGGTGTTTATAGTATCTTATTACCATATAATACAAAGGCTAGTTATATACATTCACTTAAGAATGTTCAAGGCATTATCCTATGTGGTGGTTCAAATAGTGTTTTTTCAGAAACAGTTGTTATCATTGATGAAGAAATCTATAATTTAGGAATTCCGATTTTAAGTATCTGTTATGGGATGTCAGCAGTGATGTTAGGAGGTAGTGTTTCTAAAGCAAATAGTGGTAAGGATAAAGTTCTCTTAAATGTTGATAAAAATGCTTTGCTTTTTAATAATTTTTCAAAACGGCTATCTGTTTGGATGTCTAATTGTGACAAATTAAGCAAGCTTCCACAAGGATTTAAGGAAATAGCCTTTAATCAGGATTATCCATATGCAGCAATTGGAAATGAAGCGCGTAATATCTATTTAGTTCAATTTCAACCCGAAATTAATATTAAAGAAATAGATATTATCGAAAACTTTCTATTTAATATTTGTCGTACAAAATCTGATTGGTCAATCGATAAATATATTGCTGAAACAATAAAAGAAATTAGGACAAAAGTAGCGGATCAAAAAGTTCTTTGTGGCTTAAGTGGTGGTGTTGATTCAACAGTGACAGCAGTTTTACTTAACAAAGCAATTGGTGATAATTTAAAATGTATTTTTGTTGATCATGGTTTATTAAGGAAGCATGAAAAAGAACAAGTAATGAATACCTTTTGTCGTGAATTTAAAATTGATGTTACATTTGTCGATAGCAAGGATAGATTCTTGACTAAATTAGAGGGGGTTAGTGACCCAGAACAAAAAAGAAAGCTTATTGGTAAAGAATTTATTGATGTTTTTAGTGAAACAACAAATAAGTTTGGTGATTATCCTTTCTTAGCTCAAGGTACTTTATATACAGATATTATCGAATCGGGTACAAATAATGGGTCAGTGATAAAATCACACCATAATGTCGGTGGACTTCCAAAGGATATGAAATTTAAACTATTAGAACCATTAAAAACGTTGTTTAAAGATGAAGTTCGGTTATTAGGTAAAGCATTAGGGATTAGTGAAGATATTATCAATCGTCAACCATTCCCTGGACCAGGGCTTGCAATTAGAGTGATTGGTGAGGTTACGGAGAGTAAATTAAATATTGTCCGTGAAGCTGATTACATCATCCAAGAAGAAATAAAACAAGCAAAATTAAATCATGATATTTGGCAATACTTTGCTGTTCTTACGAACATTAAAACTGTTGGTGTTATGGAAGACAAAAGAACCTATGCATATACTATAGGCATTCGAGCTGTAACCTCAATTGATGGAATGACAGCTAATTGGGCTCGAATACCATATGGAATATTAGAAAATATTTCAAATCGAATCATTAATGAAGTTAATGGTGTTAATCGGGTTGTTTATGATATTACATCAAAACCACCTGGTACAATCGAATGGGAATAAGGAGGAAAACTATGGAAAAATTACATGGAAAACTTATAAGTGAAGCTTATACATTTGATGATCTTTTATTGGTTCCACAAATGTCAGAGGTCTTGCCTGGTGAAGTTAACTTAGAAACTTATTTAACTCCTAGTATTAAACTTAATATCCCGATTGTAAGTGCAGCAATGGACACAGTTACAGAAGCAGAGCTTGCGATTAGTTTAGCAAGGCAAGGTGGCTGTGGTTTTATCCATAAAAATATGTCGATTAGTGAACAGGCTAAACAAGTAAGAAGGGTAAAGTTAAGTGAAAATGGGATGATTTTAGATCCTGTTACTTTAAGGCAAGAACAAACGATCGAGGAAGCAAATAAGTTAATGGCATATTACCGAATATCGGGACTTCCGGTTATTTTAGCTGATAATACATTAATTGGGATAATTACTAATCGTGATTTAAAATATCGTGAAGATTTAACGCTAAAAGTTTCAGAAGTAATGACAAAGGATAATTTAATAACAGCACCACTTGGAACATCACTTGAAGAGGCTAAAAAAATCTTACTTGCACACCGTATCGAAAAGTTACCGATTGTTGATGATGATTATAAGCTAAAAGGCTTAATTACGATTAAAGATATTGATAAGGCAAGGACTTTTCCAAATGCGGCGAAAGATTCACAAGGTCGATTACTTTGTGGAGCAGCGGTGGGGATTAATAGCGATACTTTAGAAAGGGTACAAGCATTAGTTAATGCCTCGGTGGATGTAATCACCGTTGATTCTGCACATGGTCATTCTCGTGGGGTACTTGAAGTAATCAAAACAATAAAACGAGAATTTCCTGATTTACAAGTTATTGGTGGTAATGTAGTTACTCAAGCGGGAGCGTTAGCATTAATTGAAGCCGGAGCAGACACCGTTAAAGTGGGCATTGGGCCAGGATCAATTTGTACCACAAGAGTGATTGCTGGTGTAGGAATGCCACAAATTAGCGCAATAAATGATGTTTATCAAGTTTGCAAGGCAAATAATATCTGTCTAATTGCTGATGGTGGGATTAAGTACAGTGGTGATATTACTAAAGCAATAGCTGCAGGATGTGATACAGTAATGTTGGGTAATCTTTTAGCGGGAACGGAAGAAGCACCTGGAGAAGAAATTATCTATAACGGTAGACGATATAAGATTTATCAAGGAATGGGATCACTTTCTGCAATGAGGCGTGGTTCTTCAGACCGCTATTTTCAAAGTAATAAAGTGGAGGCGAAAAAATTAGTTCCGGAAGGGATTGAAGGAAGGGTTCCATTTAAAGGAAAACTCGAAGATGTAATTTATCAATTATGTGGTGGTTTAAAATCAGGAATGGGTTATTGTGGAACAGGAACAATCGCTAGTCTTAAAGAAAATGGTAAATTTATTAAAATTACTGGCGCAGGTTTAGTAGAAGCACATCCCCATGATGTAGAGCTAACTGCAACAGCACCAAATTATCAAAAATAAACTAATTTTCTCATATAATCTCGGTAATATGGACTGAGGAGTCTCTACCTGCTAACCGTAAATAAGCAGACTATGGGAGAAGTTTTTTGCGTTTTCGTAAACTTCTCGTTTACGAATTTTTTATTTTAAGGAGGATATATGATTGGAATAATTTTAGGTAGCAAGTCAGATTTACCAACGATGGAAAACACAAAAACAATTTTGGAGCGTTTTAATGTAGAATACGAGCTTAAGATAATCTCTGCACATAGAGCTCCGGAGTTATTATATCAATATGCTAAAACTGCTGAAAAACGGGGAATTAAAGTGCTGATAGCTGGGGCAGGAGGAGCAGCTCATCTGCCAGGAGTCTTAGCAGCTTTAACAACAATTCCCGTAATTGGGGTTCCAATTCAGTCTAAGGCACTTAATGGGCTTGATTCTTTATTATCGATTGTCCAAATGCCTAAAGGGATACCCGTAGCTACAGTAGCAATTGGCGATGCAGGTGCTGCTAATGCAGCGTTACTAGCTATTAGTATTTTAAGTGGATCTGATGAAGAATTAAAAACTAAATTAATAAATTATCGGCAAGAAATGAAGAAAGGGTTTGTAGATCATGAATTATCGGATATTTATTGAAAAAAAGCCTGAATATCAGACAGAGAAGTTTGCGCTTATTAATGATCTAAATGACAATTTACATCTTAATATTAGCGATATACGTTTATTAAATATTTATGATATTTTTAATGTTACATTAAAAGAACTAGAGATTATTAAAACTGATGTTCTTCAAGATCCCGTGACAGATAATACATTTAATGAGATAAGCTTGTCTACTCCCTATTTAGCACTGGAAAATGTGCCAGGACAATATGATATTAGAGAAGACCAAGCTTCACAATGTATTCATTTATTAGTTGATAATAATGATATTCTTATTAAAACAGGAACCTTAATAATCTTTAAGGATGAAGTAGATATTGAAAAAGTAAAAAAGTATTTAATTAATCCCATTGAAAAAAGAGAAAAGGATTTATTAAGTCCTTTAAATATTGATGATAATATTGCGGTTAAGCCTTTAGAAAAAGATGATAATTTTATCAATTATTCCGAAAATGAGTTAATCAATTTTTTAAGAATAAAAGGTTATACCATGTCTTTAAATGACCTATTATTTATCCAAAATTATTATCGTGAAAATGAAAAACGTAATCCAACAGAAGTTGAATTAGCAGTTTTAGATACATATTGGTCTGATCACTGTCGTCATACTACTTTTAATACCTTTATCGATAATGTCCTCTTTCCTAGTAGTGAAATTGGGAATGTAATGAAAAAGGTATATAAAAGGTATTGTGAAATTAAAAAAGAAATTGGCGATTTTTCACCTCTTACTTTAATGAACCTAGCAACGGTTTATGGTAAGTATTTAAGTAAATGTGGTAAATTAAACGATTTAGTTGACTCCGTTGAAAAGAATGCTTGTTCAATATTAGTGGATGTAAAGGTCGATCAGAAAAATGAAAAATATATCCTTTTGTTTAAAAATGAAACCCATAATCATCCGACAGAAATTGAACCCTTTGGTGGGGCAGCTACATGTATTGGTGGGGCAATAAGAGATCCTTTATCAGCTAGAGGATTTGTTTATCAAGCAATGCGTATTTCTGGTGCTGGAAACATATTAGAACCAATCGAAAAGACAATTAAGGGTAAATTACCCCAAAAGATAATCTCACAAAAATCGGCATTAGGTTATAGTTCTTATGGTAATCAGATTGGACTTCCAACCACATTTGTGAAAGAGATTTATCATGAAGGTTATAAAGCAAAACATCTTGAACTAGGTGCTGTTGTAGGGTGTGTTAAGGAAAGTGATTTTTATTATGGGGAACCAATTGCAGGGGATTGTATAATTCTCATTGGTGGAAAAACCGGACGCGATGGTATTGGTGGTGCTACCGGTTCCAGTACAAAACATAATAGTAGTTCTCTTGAGTCTTCTTCTCAAGAAGTACAAAAAGGAAATCCGATAATTGAACGTAAACTTCAAAGATTAATCCGCAAAAATAAAGTTACGAGACTAATTAAAAGCTGTAATGATTTTGGTGCAGGAGGGGTTGCGGTTGCAATTGGAGAACTAGCTCCAAGCCTTGAAATTCATCTTGATAATATTCCCGTCAAATATCTGGGATTAAACCCTTTAGAACTAGCGCTGTCAGAATCTCAAGAAAGATTGGCAGTAATTGTTAGTAAAGAAAATGTTAAAGCTTTTATTGATTATGCCTTAGAAGAAAATCTCTTAGCTGTTGTTGTTGCATATGTTACCGATAATAATCGTTTAGTGATGAAATATCATGATGAAGTTGTCGTTGATATTAGTCGTACATTTCTTGATACATTTGGTTGTAGAAATCAAGTAAATATTCAAATTCCAGAGCTTAAATCATCTTGTCCATTTGAAAATATTAATACAAATTTTTTAGCAAATTTAAAAAAAATGAATGTTTCAAGTCAAAAAGGTCTAAGCGAAATGTTTGATTCTACGGTATTAGCTACGACTGTTTTATTACCTTATGGTGGCAAATATCAAATGACAGAAGCTGATGCTTCAGTTCAAAAATTGCCTGTAAATAAAGCGGAAACATGTAGTATCTTAAGCTACGGTTTTGACCCTGAAGTTTCTTCATGGTCACCATTTCACGGGGCAGTATATGCGATTATTGAATCAATAGCGAGGGTTGTAGCAAGTGGTGGGAATTATCAAAAAATTCGCTTTTCATTTCAGGAGTATTTTAAAAAACTTGGTGATAATCCATTAAATTGGGGTGAAGTATTTGCGGCATTATTAGGTGCACTTTACACCCAAGATGCTTTTTTACTTCCGAGCATTGGTGGAAAGGATAGTATGAGTGGTTCATTTAATGATTTACATGTGCCACCAACACTAGTGTCTTTTGCGGTTATGACAGAAAATATAGAGAATATAATCTCACAAGAATTTAAGGCAGCAAATAATTATTTATATCTTTTCGATTATGATACAGATAGCTGTTTTCTTCCTAATATAAATACTTTAAAAAGTAACTATGATTATATATATCGAGGAGTAAAAAGTAAAACCATTATTTCAGCAATGGCAGTGAAAAATGGTGGTGTTGCCGAAGTTCTAGCAAAAATGGCTTTTGGAAATAAAATTGGTTTTAAAGTAAAAGCGGATCTTGATTTATATTCACCCAAATACGGTGCTATTTTGGTTGAAAGTGTAACGGAAATAAAAGCTAAAAATGCAGATTTTATCGGGATGACGACAACTGATGAACTAATTATTGGCGAAAGTCATTTTACAATCGCTGAGGCATTAAATAGTTATCAGGAAACATTTAAAAGTATTTATCCTTTAACGAAAGTTAATGAGGGAAAAATAGTTGATAATTATCCCCTACCGACTCCGATTATAAAAACTAAAGGAATGATGATAGAACCGGAAGTTCTGATTCCAATATTCCCTGGAACAAATTGTGAATATGAAACGGAAAAAGCATTTATCGATGCAGGAGCTAAGACTAAGACTTTAGTTTTTCAAAACTTAAATAAAACAATGATTAAGGAATCATTAAAGCGTTTTGAACTTGCGATTAATAAATCACAAATATTAGTTTTTTCGGGTGGTTTTAGTGCTGGTGATGAACCAGATGGCTCAGGTAAGTTTATTAAAGCAGTTTTAATGAATGAGAGCATTAGAGCAGCAATTGAAAAATTTCTTGATCATGATGGGTTAATTCTAGGAATTTGTAATGGTTTTCAAGCTTTAATTAAATCGGGACTTTTACCTTATGGAAAAATCGGTTTAGTAAAAGATAATTCACCTACTTTAGTAAGGAATAATATAAGTCGACATGTTGCAAAAATGGTTCGAACGAAAATTACTTCTAAAATATCACCTTGGTTTATGGATATGGAGCTAAACGATGTTTATCATGTTGCGGTATCACATGGAGAAGGGAAGTTTGTAGGATCCACTGACGTGATTAAAAAGCTGTTTTTAAGTGGACAAGTAGCTACGCAGTATGTTGATTTTGATAATAATCCAACAATGGATGGTGAGTTTAATCCTAATGGTTCTTATTCTGCCATTGAAGGAATAACTAGCCCCTGTGGGAAGATATTAGGAAAAATGGGACATTCAGAACGAATGGTAGAAGGATTGTATAAAAATTTTCCAGTTGGAAAAAGTCAAAATATCTTTAAAAATGGTGTCAATTACTTTAAATAATGGAGGAAAGTATGGAAAAAGGAAAGCTTATTTATGAAGGAAAAGCCAAAAAAGTCATTGCGACAGATAATAATGAAACAGTAATTATTCATTATAAGGATGATACAACTGCTTTTAATGGCTTAAAAAAAACATTGATTTCTAATAAAGGACGATTAAATAATGAAATATCATCATTAATTTTTGCTTATTTAGCTGCTAATAATATAAAAACACATTTTATCGAAAAGCTTAATGAGAGAGAACAACAATGTATGAAAGTTGAGATAATTAAGCTTGAGGTAATAATTAGAAATGTCGTCGCAGGTAGTATGGCTAAAAGATTAGGTTTAACTGAGGGAATAGTTTTAGATGAAGAAATTTATGAGTTATGTTATAAGAATGATGATTATAATGATCCATTAATAAATGAAGACCATGCGTTAGCATTAAAACTTGCTAAAAAATCAGAATTAAAGTTAATTAAATTAACAGCCCTTAAAATCAATCATTTACTTAAGCTCCTTTTTAAACAGGCGAATATTATGTTAGTCGATTTTAAATTGGAGTTTGGGAGAACTAAAACGGGAAAAATTGTTTTAGCTGATGAAATATCCCCGGATACTTGTAGGCTTTGGGATCTAAATTCTCATGAACGTCTTGATAAAGACCGCTTTCGTAAGGATTTAGGTGATGTTGAAAAGGCTTACTCAGAGATATTAAATCGGCTAAAAGGTATCAATTAAAATGCGAAAAATTAATGAGGAATGTGGTGTATTTGGGATTTTTAATCATCCCAATGCTTCAGAATTAACATATTTCGCTTTACAAGCCCTACAACACAGAGGTCAAGAAGGAGCGGGAATCGTTACCAGCGATGGTAATATATTAAAGCAATATAAGGGTATGGGACTTGTAAATCAGATTTTTACAGAAACAAAGCTAAAAAAATTGCGTGGTCAACATTCAATTGGCCATGTCAGTTATACAACAAGTGGTGATGGTAATTTATTAAATGTCCAACCGTTTTTATTTCATTCACAATCTGGTCAATTAGCTTTATGTCATAATGGTAATATTGTAAATTCAAAAGCGATAAAACATCATTTAGAAAATAACGGTAGCATTTTTCAAACAACTTCAGATTCAGAAGTATTAGCTCATCTTGTAAAAAAGCAAAGGGGTACTTTTATTGAACGTTTAAAAGAATCTTTAGTATATTTAGAAGGAGCGTTTGCCTTTTTACTACTTTTAGAAGATGAGTTATTTATCGCATTAGATAAACATGGGTTAAGACCATTATCAATTGGTAAAATTGATAATGCGTATGTTGTCGCAAGTGAAACATGTGCTTTTGAGACGATTGGTGCTAAGTTTATTAGAGATGTTTTACCGGGAGAAGTTATTAGAATAAGTGAAACTAAAATGGAAACAAGTAATTACGCAATAAATGGAAAGTGTCAATTATGCGCTATGGAGTATATTTACTTTTCTCGACCAGATAGTGAGCTATTAGGTAATAATGTCCATGCAGTGCGAAAAAGATGCGGAATAAACCTAGCTAATGAAGCTCCAGTTGATGCTGATGTTGTGATTGGTGTACCAGATTCTGGTATGAGTTCAGCAATTGGCTTTGCAGAAAAAGCACGGATCCCATTTGAACTAGGAATAATTAAGAATAAATACATTGGTAGAACTTTTATTGAGCCCTCACAAAAATTAAGGGATCTAGGTGTAAAACTAAAACTAAGTGCGGTTAGGTCATTAATTGAAAATAAGAATGTCGTGTTAATTGATGATTCAATAGTTAGGGGTACGACAATTATTAAATTAGTTAAAATGCTAAAAGTAGCAGGTGCAAAAGCAGTACATGTGCGAATTGCAGCACCAATAATTAAGTTTCCTTGTTTTTACGGTGTTGATTTTACTACCTATCAAGAATTAATTGGTGCAAAGCATAAAACTGACGCAATTAGGGTGCTTATTGGGGCAGATTCACTGGCGTATTTATCATTGGCAGGCTTAATTGACGCAATTGGAAATAAAAATATTTGCTCAGCGTGTTTTAATGGTGAATACCCTACCCATTTGTATGAAAAAATTGAAAAAGCTAATCTTGAAAGAAAGTAGGAGTATATAATGAGTGAGTCATATAAGAAGGCTGGTGTAGATTTAAATAGCGGATATGAAGTGGTTAAACGAATTAAGAGTTCAGTATTAAAAACAAAATGTCTTGGTGTAATCGGTAATATTGGTGGATTTGGGGGCTTATTTGATCTATCTTGTTTAAATTATCAAGAGCCAGTTTTAGTATCTGGTACGGATGGTGTTGGTACGAAATTGCTCATCGCAACTATGATGGATAAACACGATACAATTGGGATTGATTTAGTCGCAATGTGTGTTAATGATGTTATTACCTTAGGAGCTAAGCCATTATTTTTTCTAGATTATATCGCTTTAGAAAGCACTATACCAGAAAAAGTAGAAAGGATTGTTGAAGGGATAAGTAAGGGTTGTATTGAGGCAGGATGTGCCTTAATTGGTGGAGAAACTGCTGAGATGCCAGGTATGTACCATAACAATCATTACGATTTAGCTGGTTTTACAGTTGGAATTGTTGAAAAGTCAAAAATAGTAAATAAGGATAATACCTTACCAGGAGATGTACTTATCGGATTAAAATCATGTGGATTTCATGCAAATGGATTTTCTTTAATTAGAAAAATTATTAAAGAACATAAATTAGTTTTAGATAAATATATTGATAACTTACATATGACTTTAGGGGAAGCATTATTAATTCCAACTAAAATCTATGTAAAATCAGTTTTAGCAGTACTTCAGGAAGTTCAAGTTACCTCAATGGTTCATATTACTGGTGGTGGGTTTGATGAGAACATTATGCGCGGAGTAAAAAAAGGTTTAGGCGTTGAAATCAAAAAAAATGCCTATGAAGTACCATATCTTTTTTCAATGTTTGAACAAATCGGAAATATTACTAATCGCGAGCTTTATAATGTCTTTAATATGGGGATTGGCTTCGTATTAATTGTCCGTCCGGAAGATGTAAGTAAGACATTAACAATTCTTAAAAACAATAATGAAGAAGCTTATATTATTGGAAAAGTAACTTCTAATGAAGGAATAAATATAATATGAAAAAATTAGCTGTTTTTGCATCAGGCAATGGTAGTAATTTTGAAGCAATCGCAAAATTTAAGAATCGAGTATATCAGGTGGAATTATTAATTTGTGACAATAAAGGTGCTTTAGCGATTAAAAGAGCGATAAAGCATAAAATTCCTTACTTTGTCTTTAATCCAAGTGATTATGATTGTAAGGATAGTTTTGAACAGGCGATAATAAAAGTTTTACAAGCATATAATATTGATTTTATCGCATTAGCGGGGTATATGAGACTTATCGGAAAAACCCTGTTAGAAGCATATAAAATGCGTATTGTTAATATCCACCCTTCATTATTACCAGCTTTTCCTGGGTTAAATGCGATTGAAAAAGCTGTTAATTATAATGTAAAGGTAACTGGAGTTACAATTCATTATGTAGATCAAGGTATGGATACAGGAAGGATAATTGCCCAAAGGTCAATAAAGGTAAAACATAAATCAGCACAAATTCTTGAAAAAACGATTCATAAAATTGAACATCGTTTATATAAGAGAGTTTTAAGTAAAATTATTAGGAGGTTGGAAGATGAAAGCATTAATTAGTGTATTTGATAAAACAAATTTAATTTCTTTTGCTAAATCACTTGTTGAACTAGGTGTATCAATTATCTCAACTGGCGGCACATATAAACATCTTTATGATGCCAATATTCCCGTTACTAAAATTGAAGCTTATACGAATTATCAAGAAATATTATCAGGTAGAGTAAAAACACTCCACCCTAAAATACATGCTGGTATCCTTGCAGTTAGAGATAGGGCGGATCATATTAAAGATTTAGAAAATGATAATATTGATTATATTGATATTGTTTGTGTAAATCTCTATCCATTTGAGGAAACAATTAAAAGCGCTAATTGTTCCCTTGAAGAAGCAATCGAGAATATCGATATTGGTGGGCCAACACTATTACGGGCAGCAGCAAAAAATTATCGTTATGTTAACGCCATTATTGATTATCGAGATTATGATTTAGTCGTAGATGAATTACGTCATAAGGGTAGAACTTCCTTAAATACAAGATTTGCTTTAGCAAGTAAGGTATTTCGTTATACAGCAAGTTATGATGCTCATATTGCGAAATATTTGAGTAATTTAGAAAATAATCATTTCCCCGAAAAATTAACAATGACATTCACTTTACATGAGAAATTGCGATATGGCGAAAATCCACATCAACAAGCAGCATATTATCTGAAGGATGCTAATCTATTTTATCAGCAACTTCAAGGAAAACAATTATCATATAATAATCTTCAAGATATAAATGCGGCAATGGGGATAATTAGTGAATTTAGTGAATTAGCTGTTGTAAATTTAAAACATTTAAATCCTTGTGCTGTAGCTTTAGGTAATAATGTAAAGTTAGCTTTTATGAAGGCCTATGAAGGGGATCCAGTAAGCATTTTTGGTGGGATTGTCGCAACGAATCATGTAATTGATGAATCTACAGCTTTAGAATTAACAAAGATTTTTTTAGAAATCGTTATTGCACCAGGATTCACCGAAAAGGCCCTAGAAATATTAAAACAAAAACCTAATTTGAGATTGCTCACAGTAAATAGTGAAATTTATTCACAAATTAAAAATCAAGCTAATTTTATAAGTGGAGGGTTATTAGTTCAAGAAGGAGATAATGATTTATATGATAAATTAGTTTACCCTACAAAGCGTAAGGTAACAGAAACTGAATTAAAACAATTACTATTTGCCTATAAAGTTGTAAAACATGTGAAATCAAATGCGATTGTAGTTGCAAAGGAAGATATGACACTTGGAATTGGTGCTGGGCAAATGAATCGTGTAGGTGCAGCTAAAATTGCCCTTGAACAAGCAGAGAGTAAAGCTAAGGATGCTGTATTAGCATCAGATGGTTTTTTCCCAATGAAAGATACAGTTGAAGCTGCTTACAATGCTGGCATTGTCGCTATTATTCAACCTGGTGGCTCAATTAGAGATGAAGAGTCAATTAAGTTTTGTGATGATCATAATATCGCGATGGTTTTCACTAATATGCGTCATTTTAAACATTAGGGGTGAGTAGATGAAAGTATTAATTGTTGGAAGTGGAGGCAGAGAGCATGCCCTAGCGTGGAAATTTGCTCAAAGTTCAAAGATTGCTGAAGTTTATGTTGCGCCTGGTAATGCTGGTATGAAATTAGTTGCAACATGCATTGATATTGCGGTTACTGATATTATACAGTTAAAGGAGTTTGCAATCCAAAATAAAATAGACCTAACAGTAATAGGTCCAGAAATTGCTTTGGAAAAAGGAATTGTGGATGAGTTTATCAAAGCAGGGTTAAATGTGTTTGGTCCAACTAAAAAAGCTGCTGAAATTGAAACTTCTAAAATATATGCGAAAGAATTAATGAATAAATATCAGATCCCAACAGCTAATTATCAAAAGTTTTCTGATTGCGATAAAGCTTTAGCTTATATCAAGGAACAAAGTTATCCCCTAGTGATTAAAGTTGATAATTTAGCAAATGGTAAAGGGGTAATAATTGCTCGTAGTGAAAAAGAAGCACAAAATGCAATTAGAGATTTCCTCATCAATAAACGTTATAATTGTCAGAAAATCATAATCGAAACATTTTTAGAAGGTGAAGAATTTTCACTGATGGCATTTGTCCATGGAAACAAGGTATATCCTCTTGTTACTGCCAGGGATTATAAAAAGGCTTATGATTTAGATTTAGGACCAAATACCGGAGGGATGGGTTGTTATTCTGAAGCCAATATTTCAGAGCTAACATTAAAAAAAGCCATTGAAACCATCATGATTCCATGTGCTAAGGCGTTAGTAAACGAAGGACGAAGTTTTACAGGCATATTATATGGAGGACTTATCGCTACGAATGAAGGACCAAAGGTTATTGAATTCAATGCTCGCTTTGGTGACCCTGAAACAGAGGTAGTTTTACCACGCTTAAAAAATGACCTTTTTGTGTTAATAGCGGATTTATTACAAGGTAAGGAAATTAAACTGGAGTGGGAAAGTTATGAAACTTTAGGTGTTGTTTTGGCCGCAAAAGGTTATCCAAATAATTATCAGAAAAATTTTGAGCTTTTAGGAGTAAATAAGATTAATGGTGTAATACCATTTTATATGGGTGTTAATGAGAAAAATGGAAAGGTTTATGCAAGTGGCGGTAGAGTGCTTATTTTAGTTGGAAAAGGAAAAACTAAGGATAAGGCAAGACAAAATGTCTATAAAGAGTTACGTAAAATAAATTGTGAAAAGCTTTTTTATCGAGCAGATATCGGTATTTAATACCTCCTCCCATAGAAAAACCTAGGAAAAAATACCACGTTTATTGTGGTATTTTTTCAATTTCTTTTAAAATTACTTCGATTGGTTGATTACCAATTAGTTCATATTTGTCATTAATTACAATTTTGGGAACGCTAGAAACATTAAATTTGTTTGATAAATCATAAAATGTTTGTGCTTCGATCATTTCTGAATTAATATTGGGATTCATTAAGGCTAGTTTGTGCGCTTTTTGAACAGCCCCTGGACAATGAGGACATGTTAATGTGATAAAAACTTTAATGTTTACTGGTTGGGTAATTTTGTCAACACGGCGTTGTAATTTTTCTGAAACTTCACTTACTTTACCAGATACTTCTAATATGGCTGGAATAAAAGAGTTTATTTCATGACCTGCTGGAATCCCATTAAACTTAATACCTAAATATTCATTTTTATGGTTTAATAAAACAATACTAGGTACCATTTCTACCTGATACTCCTTAGCTCGTTCACTATTAATATCAAGTTCTTGTAGATGAATTTTATCACTTAAGGCCTCGATTTCTTTCATATAGCTTTTTGTTTCTTCACAAGTAGGACACTCACCACTTTTAGTAAATAGGGCAATTGTAACATCATTTACCATCGCTTGTAAAACTTCTGTTAACTGATTTTCGATTTCAGGATTAAACATTTTCATTTCAATTCCTCCTTTTAATTATATTTCCAAAATTTGTTAAGGCATATTAATTTTTAATTGAGACATTTAAGCTGTGTACTAGTAATTATAAGATATGAAGAATAAAGAGAAAAGAAATATGCTTTTTAATGGCAGGTATTTAAGATATAAAAATCTATAAAAATAAATTGACATGTTTTATTATGATGTTATAATATATATTGTACTCCCGACCGACCGGTCGGTCGGGGACTAATTTGATAGGAGGATTTTATGAAAAATATTGCAAAATATAGTGTAAATAAACCGATTTCTGTCTTAATGGGAATCTTAATCGTTATTTTGCTGGGGGTTGTTTCATTAACAAAATTACCTCTGGAATTATTCCCAGATATTAATTTGCCATATGCAGTTGTTGTTACGACATATGAAGGAAAAACACCGGAGGAAGTTGAGAAGGATGCAACAATTCCAATTGAACAAAATTTATTAACGATTAATAATGTAAAAGCAATTCAATCAACTTCAAGAGACCATTTTTCTATGGTGATAGTTGAATTTGAACAATCAACAAATATGGATACTGCTTTTTTAGATATGCGAGAAAGCTTTGAAATGTTGTCTTTAAAAGATGAAGTCGGGGATCCAATGATTGTTAAATTTGATCCTAATATGATACCAGTTATGACGGTATCATTATCCCGTGATTGGGGTGATGTTTCTGATACTGAGGCTTTGATAAAAACGACAGAATGGGTTAAAGAAGATATTTTAAACAAATTAGAACGGATTAGTGGAGTTGCTTCAGTAAGCTTAAGTGGAGCATCTGATACCGAAGTAGAAGTAGTTTTAGATGAAGCAAAACTAACAGAATTTGGACTTAGTCAAAGTGATGTTTTACGGATTATTAAAGACCAAAATATCGAAGGTTTAGTTGGTATTGTACCAGATGGAAATGCCATTAGAATGTTATATATTGGTAGTAAAATTGAAGGTATCGAAGGTTTAGAAAATACGCCAATAAATTATGATGGTGAAAATGAGAAAACAATTTACTTAAAAGATTTAGCAAGTGTAGGCTTTATAAATACAGCACAAAATCAATATATGAAAATAAATGGTAAACAAGGTATATCAATCTCATTTCAAAAGCAATCTGATGTAGGTATTACTGATGTTGTAAATGAAATTCAAAAAACATTGACTGAAATTGTTGATACTGATGAATATGATGCAAGTTATGTTGAATTATTAAATCAAGGAGATTATATTGAAGAATCAGTTGGTACCGTTATTAGTAATCTAATTATCGGTGGTATTTTAGCGGTGATAATTCTCTTCGTATTTTTAAGAGATATTAGACCAACTTTAGTTGTTGGATTTTCAATTCCAATAAGTGTTATTGGTGCTTTTGCCTTAATGTATTTAGCGAATATCTCGCTTAATATTGTTTCGATGGGTGGCTTAGCACTAGGGGTTGGAATGTTAGTTGATAATTCAATTGTTGTTATTGAAAATATCTTCCGGCTGCTTAATGAAGGAAAATCGAGGAAAGAAGCAGCAATTCAAGGTGCTAGCCAAGTTGCAAGTGCAATTACATCTTCGACACTAACTACAATGGCAGTATTTCTACCAATAGTATTTATTGAAGGTTTAACTGCTGATTTATTTTATGCCATGGCATTAACAGTTACCTTCTCATTAGTAGCTAGTTTAGTAATCGCGATTTCACTAGTACCAACAATTAGTGCAAATTTCTTAAAACAAAATCAAACTAAAGAAGATAAAATTGGAAATAAGATGCAAATATGGTATGAGAAAGTTATGCGTATCATATTAAATAAGAAAGCTCTTACTTTAATCGTCATTACACTTTTATTAGGATTATCTATTTTCCTAGGCACAAGGAAAGGGTTTGAATTAATACCTGCAACTGATGAAGGAATTATTAATGTTAATATCGAAATGGAAAAGGGAACAGCGTTTAATGAAACAGCTAGTTTAACGGATAACTTTGTTGCGGAAATTATGAAATTAAAAGCTGTTGATACTGTCAGTGCTGAAGTTGGTGGCGCTGGTTTTACCGCATTATTTGGTGGTGTTGGAGCAACAGATAGTGCATCAATTACGGTTTTATTAAGTGATGACCGTAAAGTAAGTACTCTTAATCTTGTTAAAGAAATCGAGAAAATTCGTGATAATTTAGCAGTTGAAAAAATAGAAAAAATTCAAGTGTCAGCTCAAAGTACAACACAAATGGCAGGATTTGGCGGCACTGGGATTCAATATGAGATTAAAGGTCAAGACATTCGTGATATGCGTCAAGTAGCAAGGGATATAACAGAAATAATTAAAGAAGTAGAAGGTACTAAGGATCATAATGATGGTATTGCCCAAATTGATGAAAGTATTTGGATTGAAGTAAATAAAGAAAATGCGATCAAACGTGGTATAACAGAAAATGATATTGTTACCTCATTGAATCACTTCTATAATGCTTTTGGAATGAGCATGACAGAAGAAGTAGATGATAGTTTAGTGATAAATGTCAATGGTATCGAATATGATCTCAATTTACCATCTAACGAATTTGCTGGATTCTCCTTTACTTATGATACTTTCTTACAAAATATTAAAGTATTTGATTATCATTTGAATCAAGTTATATCAGCAAAATTAGCTGAAAATGATAAGACATTTTATTTATATGTTCCACAATTAACAGATGTCGATGGAGTTCAAATTATTACGGGACTGATGTTAAATCCTTATATTGTTTATAATCCAGAAACTAATAAATTAGAACAAACAATGAATCCTTTAGATCCGAATACATTGAATAATCTTGCTAAAGGAAGCATTTATGAGAATGAAGATGTCGAAAATCCAATTACACAAGTTGAAGTTGAACCTGGAATTGGCAGTATCAGTAGAGATGGAAAGACTCGCATTCATCGGGTTTCAGCTCGAATTGAAACAGGATATGTAATTAATGATGTCTCAGAAAAGGTCGAAGAAAAAATTAATGCTTATTTAGCTTCCGATAAATTTAAGCCTTACGATAATAGTGGAATCAAAGTTCTCTTTGTAGGAGAAAATGAAGAAATCAAAAGTGTCACAAATGATCTAATTATCGCAGGTGTTATCGCAGTATTACTAGTATTTATGATTATGGCAATTCAGTTTCAATCACTTAAATATCCATTTATCGTTTTATTTACCATTCCATTAGCCTTTACTGGCGGTTTATTAGCGTTATTTATCACAGGATTACCAATCAGTATGGTAGCAATGGTGGGGTTAATAATCTTGTCTGGAATTGTTGTAAATAATGGTATTGTATTAGTTGATTATATTAATCAATTACGTGAGGAAGGAAAGAGTATCGATGATGCCATAATCGAGGCTGGAAAAACAAGACTGCGTCCGATTTTAATGACTGCTTTGACTACGATACTAGCACTTGTACCAATGGCTATTGGATACGGCGAAGGTGGCGAGTTACTACGACCATTAGGAGTAACTGCTATCGGTGGATTATTATATGCAACTATTTTAACATTAGTTGTAGCCCCTATAATGTATCGATTATTAAACCGCAAAGATAAGATTAAGGGAAAAGATGAAGAGTAAAAAGGAACTACTCTATGAAGTTGTCATAAAACATATTAAATCTAAGGGGCTCTTAAAAGGTTTAACGATATCTGAAATAGCACGTAAGGCAGATATGGGCAAGGGCACAGTGTATGAATATTTTAATAGTAAAGATGAATTAATCGCAGAGGCACTGTTTTTCTTACTTGATGAAAGTAGTGATGTAATCTTTAATCAAGATAATAAAGAGCTAGATTTTAAAGCTGCCATGTGTCTACATATTAAAACAATAATGTATATCTCAAATGAATATATTAATATGGAAACATTTCTGATGTCAGGAGAAATTGAGGGATTACTTAAACATAATTTTCAAATAAAAATGCGTAGTAAAGTTATTGATATTAAAAATAAGTACCGTGAATATTTAAATGCGATAATGGATAAAGGCATTAAAGAAGGATGTTTTAATAAAGTTATTGATGATTATATAATTTACATTATAAGTAACATTATCATTGCCAGTGTAGCTTATTATATACAAGAAAAGTCGTATCATAATTATAATGAAGCAGAGTTTTTAAACAAGGTTTATAATCTGATCTTAAATATTGTAAA
>CALFRW010000057.1 GCA_937919135.1 uncultured Haloplasmataceae bacterium | reverse complement strand
ACTATAAATTATACATTAACTCTTTTACATCTTTATAATCGACTTGATAATCATAAACTTTGGCTAAATAATTAAAAGCTCGTTTTTTATGGCCTTTAATATATAATGCTTTTCCTAATGCGTACTTATATTCTAAGAGATCTTCATTCATTTCATTAGTATTTACTGGTAATTCCTCATACCAATTAATAGCCATATCAATTTTATTTAAACCTAAATAACAATCACCTAAAAGCTTGTATTTCGCATACTTAATATCATCTTCCTCAGAATATATTTCCTCAATAGCATCTATACCCTCTACATACTTACCTAATTCTGTACAAGCAAATCCTTCGATAAAATACATTACCTCTAGTGGCTTTTCAATCTTTTTATATGTATCAATATGTGATAATGCTTCTTCATACTTTTCAAGTTTAAATGTGGTAAAGATAAGCAATATTAAAACTTTAATATTTTGTGGCTTAATCAGCAAACAATTTTGGAGTAAAGCGTATGATTTATCAAAATCATTTTTCGTAAAAAGTTTTATAGAACGATTCAAGCAAAAAATAAAGCGATGCAATTTTGTAAAAAACAGATAGTAAAGTAGTATTAAACTAACAACTCCACTGATTAGATAACTTAAGAAATCTGGTTTTACAAAGCAATATATTCCTGAAAGTAATAACACAATTAGCAAAAAAGATAATAAATAATTACGCTCCTTGCTTCCCAAATATAAGTATAAAGCTTTTTCATCATCAGTAGGTACCCTTTCAAAATCAACCTCAGGGTCAATAAGCTTTTGTTCTTCCTTATTTGTCTTACCTAACTTTTTAACTTTCTTTACTTTTTTCTTTTTCGTAAACCACTTAGTATAATACACACCTTTTCTTCCAATCGTTAAGCGAAGTCCATAACGATTTTTACTAATGCGAAACCCTTTAAAACCGGTACTAAAACCAATTCCTCCACCTTTACTAAAATTTATCCGCGTATTCTTTCCAATTCGATATGTTTTTCTGACATTTAAGCCCATCTTTCCACCTCTATTCGTTAGCTATATTATACAATTTAATAATTTTTTGTCAATCGGCATATCTTTCTTTTTCAGGTAACTTCCTATAACCATATTCTTTTAACCAAGTTTCATTTTTCATAAACAGATACATTATAATATCACAAGCACATAAAAAAACGATAAATTGATAGCGGGAAAAAATAATATATAAAAAACCAACTGCGGGCTTACCTAAATAAAACTTATGGGCTCCAAAACGCCCTAAAACGATTACCAAAATAATAGCGATGATTTTACTTTTTCCGACAACCTTTTGTTTATCAATTTCTTTCACAATTTTGGTTTTATTTTTCTTAACTGGTGCAGCAAAAGCAATATTGATATTATCAGAGTAAAAATTCATCGTCTTTCCTTGTGATATATCATCCATCTTACTCACCCTTTCTTAGTAAAATATATCGAAAAGAGGCGAATAATATGATAAAAGTCAAGAAATAAATTTCTTGACTTTTTAGATTATTTGGCCGATTTAACCATCAACTCACACATTTTATTGGAAAATTCAATTGGATCATCTAATTTAAAACCTTCAATCAATAATGCTTGTGAATATAATAACTCTGCATAATGTTTAATTTCTGTTTCATCTTTTTCATAGACAGATTCTAATGCTTTAAACAATTGATGATTTGGATTAATTTCTAAAATTCTTTTAGCTTTGACATTACTATTAGCTCCAGGCATCATCGCTAATACTTTTTCCATTTCAAAGGAAATATCATCGTCGGAAACTAAACAAACCGCACTTTCTTTAAGTCTTGCGGATAATTTGACTTCACTTACTTTATCTTTTAAACTATCCTTAAGCGAATTAATTAATCCTTTGTGTGTTTTTTCTTTTTGCTTTATTGCTTTTTGTTCTTCTTTAGTTTCTAGATTCAGGTCACCCTGAGAGATATTCTTGAATTTCTTACTTTCATACTCCATTAATACTTTAATCGCAAATTCATCAATATCATCAATAAAATACAATACCTCAATTTCTTTTTCTTTCAATAGTTCCATTTGTGGTAGTTTATCAAGTTGTTCTATACTTTGACCTGCAACATAGTAAATAAATTCTTGATCTTCAGCCATTCTTTCAATATATTCTTTTAATGTAGTATAATCATTAGTTTTTGATGAATAGAAAAGCAATAGATCTTTTAGTAAATCCTTTTTCGCCCCAAAGCTATCATAAACACCATATTTAAGATTAACACCATAAACTTTATAAAACTCGAGATATTTTTCACGCTCATTATTAAGCATTCTTTCTAGTTCATTCTTAATTTTTTTCTCCAAATTATTAGCGATTTTAGCAAGTTGGCGGTCATGTTGTAATATTTCTCGAGATATATTCAGTGATAAATCTGGGGAATCGACTAAACCTTTAAGAAATCTTAAATAATCAGGAACTAAGTCTTTACATTTCTCTTGAATAAAAACACCTTTAGAATATAATTGTAATCCTTTTTCATATTTATCAGAATATAAATCATAAGGGGCTTGCTTTGGAATAAATATTAAAGCGTTATAATTTAAAGCACCTTCGACATTCATATGAATTGCTTTAATTGGATCTTCGTAATCATGGTATTGATATTGATAGAATTTATTTAATTCCTCAAGTGTAATATCTTGCTTACTTTTTTTCCAAATCGGAACCATCGAATTCAATGTCTCGATTTCTGTAACTGATTCATATTCGTCAGTTTTATCTTTTTTAGGTACTTGTTTAGTTACTTCCATTTTAATTGGGTAACGCACGTAATCCGAATATTTTTTAACTAATTGTTTAATTTTATATTCTTCTAAATAACTATCATATTGTTCATCATCTGCTTCATTTTCTCTTAAATATAGAATTATTTCGGTACCATGTGTTAATTTATCTGTTTTTTCGATCGAATATGTTTCCTCACCAGTAGATTCCCAAATATAACCTGTGTCTGAATAAGGGGATTTTGTTTTGACGATAACTTTTTGTGATACCATAAAAGCAGAATAGAAACCAACACCAAATTGGCCTATGATATCTAAATCAAAATTATTTTCCTTATCTGCTAATTTTTCAAGAAATGACTTAGATCCAGATTGAGCAATTGTACCTAAATTCTCAATTAATTCTTTTTCTGTCATACCAATGCCATTATCGATTATGGTAATTGTTTTATTATCTTTTGATAATTCAATAAAAATTTCATCTTCTTCATTAGCTTTCAGTTTGTCATCTTGAAGCGCTAAAAAATGATATTTATCGAGAGCATCACTGGCATTAGAAATTAATTCTCTTAAAAAAATTTCTTTATGTGTGTAAATAGAATTAATCATTAAATTTAACAATTGTTTGGATTCAGTCTTAAATTCTCTTACATTGCTCATTTTTTTACCTCCTTTATATTTCCAAAATATATAATAATTAATTTATTTCTTTTTGTCAAGTCTTAAGAATAGAGGTGGATATGTGTTTATCGGTTTATTTTTATCTTATTTTTTATTGTTTAGCTTATTTTTAATCGCAACTATCCTCCCTAAATTAAATGTATCACGAGAATTAACAAGAAAAATTGTTCATATCGGTATATCTAATTGGTATTTAATCGCAATGTGTTACTTTGATAATCTAATCGCCATTATTCCACCAATTACTTTTACGATCTTAAATTACCTTTCATATCGTTTTAATATTGTTAAAGGGATTGAAAGGGAAAATAAAAAAGAACTTGGAACAATTTTTTATCCACTTGCACTAGTAATTTTGGTTTTGTTTTCATATGGTAAACTACAAAAACCTTATATTGGTGCGATTGGTGCACTTGTCCTCGGTTATGGCGATGGCTTAGCTACGATTATTGGTAAAAGGTTTGGAAAAGTTAAGCTTTATAAAAATAAAACGCTAATTGGTAGTTTTTCAATGTTTATTATTTCCTTTGTCACAACATTTATCCTCCTGATTATTTATAACCCTGTTAATATTATTGTATTTTCGATAATAGTCGCTTTTACAGGAACAATATGTGAACTTATTTCAAGTAAGGGTTTTGATAATCTGACTGTCCCTTTAATTAGTTCCTTCATTTATTATTTATTAATCATCATTTAAAAAAACCTTCTTCGGAAAGGTCTTTTAAAACAACTTTAAATGTTTAGCAATGCGAATATACATTTCTATCCCTTTAAATAAAACATTATTTGTAAAATTAAAATAACAACTATGGAGTGGATGAATATAACCCATTTCATCATTTCTAGATCCTAACATCAGAAAATAACCAGGTACTTTTTTTAAGTAAAACGAAAAATCTTCAGCGATCATCAGCGGATTTATGTCAATAATTTCAGAATCCTCAAGGATATCTTGCATCATTAGGTATAAATCATAATTATTTATTAATGCGGGATACATATCCCTAAACTCTGTCTGGATTGAGACATTAAACATTTTTTCAAGTCCATTATTAATTTCTATAATCCGGTTTTTTATAACTTGATAAACTGCTTCACTAAAAGCTCGCATCGTGCCATTTAGTGTAACCTCTTGGGCAATGATATTTCTAGCATCTCCCGCGCTAATTTTACCAATTGTTAGAACAGCACTATCGATCGGATTAAGATTCCGACTGATAATACTTTGATAGGTTTGAATTAAAGAAGCAGCGACTAATATGCCATCAATACCTTTTTGTGGCATTGCTCCATGGGCTGATTGAGCGTTTATGGTAATATCAAATTCTCCAACTTGAGCCATAAGTTCAGCTTTCGTTAAGCCTATTTTACCTTCATTAATCTCAGGATATAAATGCATTCCAAAAATTTTTTCAATCTTATATTTTTCAAAAACACCGCTTTCAACGATTACTTTTGCCCCACCAGGAGATTCCTCAGCTGGCTGAAAGATTAAGACAACCGTTTTATTTAATTCAATTTTTGATAGATAAAGTGCAAAACCTAACAAGATGCTCATATGACCATCATGACCACATGCGTGCATTTTTCCTTCATGTAACGATTTATAATGGACATCTGTTTTTTCAGTTATCGCTAAAGCATCAATATCACTTCTAAAAGCGATTGCTTTTTTATCTGTACCATGTTTAATTGCGATAAGACCGGTTTTTGCGACCGTTTCAACTGTAAAACCAATCTCAATTAGTTTAGCTTTTAGGTAAGCCTGAGTTATAAATTCTTCATAGCCTAATTCAGGGATTTGGTGTAAATCTTCACGAAACTTTTGGATTTTCGTTTTAAAGCTTGAATTAAACATTTAGCCTCCTTAACCTACTCCTATTATTATATCTAAAAAGATTAAAAGAGACACACGTAGCAATGTCTCTTTTAACCATTAACCTTCTAATGAATCTATAAAAGGCTACGTATTCAACACTCCTAAGAAGGTGTAATTAAAAGACATTTAATACACCACCTCCTTTATTTCAAGATGTTTTTATTATACTTCTTTTAGAAAAATTATACAAGATATTTACAATTTTTTCTTTAAATTATTGATATATGCTAAACGCTCTTTGAATCTTTTTTCTAAGCCTTCATCTGTTGGGTGATAATAAGTTTTGTTTTCTAATGATTGTGGTAAACATTTCATGTTAGTAACTTTAGCTTTATGATCGTGAGCGTATTGATAATCTTTTCCATAACCTAATTCACCCATTAATTTCGTCGGTGCATTGCGCAAGTGAAGCGGTACCCCCTCGGATAAAGTATTAGCTGCATCTTCCTTAGCCCTAGCATAAGCTTTATATAACGCATTAGATTTAGGGGTCAAGGCTAAATACACTACTGCCTGTGTAAGATTAACATTACACTCAGGTGCGCCAATATAATGACAAGCTTCGTAACAACTAACAGTAATTTCTAAAGCTCTCGGATCTGCTAATCCAACATCTTCTGAGGCAAAGCGAATTAACCTTCGAGCAATATAAAGTGGGTTTTCTCCACTTTCTAACATCCTTGCAAGCCAATAAACTGCAGCATCAGCATCACTATT
>CALFRW010000056.1 GCA_937919135.1 uncultured Haloplasmataceae bacterium | reverse complement strand
TCAGTATGGACTCAGCTAGGTGTGCAGATGCTTTATTTTACTATTAATAACGATAATATTTCACGTTACAATAATCCTTTCTTTTATAACCTATGGGATTATAATTTAATTTTTCTTAATTACTTATACTTTATGTTAAACATCTTTACCTATACCGCAAAAGCATTCCCCCAAAAACAAAGCAAAGCCTTTGTCTACTTCCATAAAATTACTACAGGTTTTATTCTAGGGTTATTTGCCTATCTCATTGTTTTTAAACTAGACTTTTTTTACTACCATATTTTTCTAATGACCATAGCATTTATTTACTGGTTATTAACTCCATTTATTAAAAGGGCAGTTGAAGAATACCACTACCACTTTGGAGTTCTTGTACCATCGATATGTATTATTAGCCTCTGGCCACTGTTTAACTTTGTTTTCAGTCAGCTTAATAGTAACTATGCTTATATTCCAGGGTAATTATGAAATTACACCTATTTTTAACCGGTCAAAAAGGTATTGGTAAAAGCACAATTATTAAAAAGGTAACTCAGAACTTAGAACTATCAATCGGGGGCTTTGAAACATACAAAGGAATAGGAAATGATCAAAATATCTACATTTCTCCTTGGAATAAACGCTATTATGATATTGAACATCAAGTTGGGATTAGAGACGGAATTAAAGCTGATGGTAAAACTTATACTTTTGATAATTTAGGAGTGCAAATCTTAGAAACAAGTAATAAGACCTCACAACTGATAATTATGGATGAGTTAGGTTTCTTAGAAAATAAAGCTGACAATTTCCAAACACATTGTTTAAAAACAATCAGTAACGATATTCCAGTATTAGGAGTTATTAAGGAACAAAAAGGATTATGGTTAGACAAAATCAGAAATCATAAAAATGTTCAAGTTATCCAGGTCACAATCGAAAATCGTAATCAATTAGTTAACGTAATCACAAATCACTTTAAAAATAAAAACGGCTAAGCCGTTTTTTATTTTACAGGATTACTTAAGGACAAATCACCACGTTTAATCCATTTACGTTTTCTAAAATATATATCAACTACATAAACCAAAATAATTGGTAAAAGGATTTGCATAATTAAAATTGTTAAATATGTATTATTATTGTAACCCATAGCATCAAGTGTTCCAATTTGACCAACTAGGCCTGAGGTCCCCATACCACTACCAATAGGTGTGGTCTTAACTTTAAATACTAACGTAGATAATGGTCCTAATATGGCAGATACAATAATTGTCGGTAACCAGATTATTGGTTTACGGAGGATATTCTTGAACTGAAGCATCGAAGTTCCAATTCCAATCGATATTATTTCACCAATGTTATTATCCTTTCGTGACATAATCGCAAATCCCAACATCTGTACCGAACATCCTACAACAGCTGCACCTCCCGCCAACCCCGATAGGCCTATCGAAATCGCAATCGCTGCGCTCGATATAGGAGCAGTAAGTGCCATCCCCATAACACAAGCAATTACTATTCCCATGATAAATGGTTGATAATATGTTGCTCGTTCTATAAAGTTGCCGATAGATTCCATCGCTAAAGCAACTGGTTCACCAATAAGTGAAGCTACTATATAAGCAATTAAAGCGGAAAACATTGGAATTATAATAATATCTAAAGGAGTTTTCCGTCTCAAAACAAAACGAAGCGCCTCAATTGATGAAATCGTTGTCAGATAAGCTGTCATAGGATCATTGCTAATTTTGACAGCAATTCCACCACTTATACCTCCTGCGATTAGGGCTAAATTACTAATACCTAAGCTATAAGCTACACCAATGCCAATACCTATACCCATATATGCCTTTAATATTGACCCCAGGTTATTTAATTCCGCATATCCTATCAAAGTACCAATTTGATCGAATATAACACCAATAATTAATGTTGAAAATAGACCTAAGGCCATGCCATTTAAAGTTTTAATAAAATAATTTAATATCTTTTTACTCATATAATACCACTTTCTTAAATTTATTGATAATAAAAGTGAACTGGAGAATCAATAAAACGCGTATACCTTTTTAATTTTCCTCTTGTTTCTTGACTCGAAAAAAAGAAAAGTGAAAAAGCCTCCCATAAAAATACCCATCCACCAATATATAAACCTTCAATTAATGTCGTTAAAACAACATCAAAATTTCCATGTTGTTTTATTAAAAAACCTGCTGCTAAAAAACTAAAGGAAAGAATAATATAAACTAATATTTTTCGATAATAAAGTGCCAACTTTCGATTAATAAAGTGAGTGATAAATTTAAAGTTATTTATCAGTGCGACCTTTGTTAAGTTTTCTTTTTTTTCATTATAAAGATTTTTAGGTAAATGAAAATTCAATTCTATCCCATACTTTAAAGGAATATCATAAGCACATTGCTCAATATAATTCAATAATTCAGGTTCAATATCCCGTCTTTTAATTGGTGATGGATCCCAACCATTAAACACTTCATTATAGTTATCTAATGATACCTCAATAATAAATCTCATCGTTTTCGGACTTTGCTTATAAATTTGTTTTAAATAATTTTTCTTACGAGAAAACATACTTACTCCCGTTAAAAAGTTATTAGGTCAGGGTCGTGACTTATTCTTTCACCTTTTAAAGTTGTAATTAACTTCATATCCTCATCAGATAAGCTAAAATCAAAAATTCTACTATTTTCGCTAATTCTTGCTTTAGTAATTGACTTTGGAATTACCACTACTCCGCGCTGAATTTGCCATCTTAAAGCTATTTGAGCAATCGTTCTATGATATTTAACAGCTAATTCCTTCATAACCTCATTAGTAAAAATTTTACCTTGCATTAATGGAGCCCAAGCTTCTAATTGGATATTTAAATTATCACAATAGTCCTTCAATTCATCTTGAGGAAATTGTGGATGACATTCTACTTGGTTTACCATCGGGATTATCTTTGTTTTACTAATTAATTCCGCTAAATGATGAATTTTAAAATTACTAACACCGATTGCACGCACTTTTTTTTCTTCATATAATTTTTGTAAGGCTTCCCATGTTTCGCTATTTTTTGTTTTAGGCCAATGTATTAAATACAAATCTAAATAACCCGTGTCTAAAGCTTCTAACGATTTATGAAAAGCATTCATTGTCTCACTATACCCTTGATCGGTATTCCACACTTTACTTGTTAAAAATATTTCTTCACGCTTTAACCCACTTTCTTTAATAGCTTCACCTACACTAGTTTCATTATCATAGATTTTTGCAGTATCAATATGACGATACCCCACTTCTAATGCGGTTAATACAGCTGTTTTAGTTTCAAGTCCATTTTTAACTTTAAAAGTCCCAAAACCTAACCACGGCATTTTAACACCATTATGTAAAATTGCATTTCGTTTTAACATAAACTCTCTCCTTTATAAATCATATTTATATTATAATCGCAAAATAAACAGGTTTCCAGTAAAATACAAAAGGGAGTAAAGAATTCTTTACTCCTAGGGCCTTTTACCTGTCTTCAAATAAATCTATTGTTCCTAACAAGACATGTGCTAAACCAAAACCAATTACACCAGCGGTGAACATTGGCATTAGTTCATTCATAATATTTTTACTTTTTTTCATACTTTTTACTTTAAGCACTATACCAGCAGCTGTAACACCTGTTCCAACAATTGTTGGAATCAAACCTTCTCTCATAAGATGCCTCCTAACTTTGAAGAATCTGATATCAACCCATTTTTATAATCTGTTAAATTCATGTTTCTATCCCTGGTAAAAAATATCCATGATTTCATTATAGCAATTTTTGTAGATACGCTTTAAAATCTAATAATGAAGGAAAACTTTGGTAAGCAAGTGCTAAAGTTTCCTTACTTGGAGTTTTAATATCAGGTATCAAAATTGGTATCATTCCAGCGTCATATGCTGCTTTAATTCCGACATCTGAATCCTCTAACACAATTGTTTTATTAGTACTACAGCTTAATTTTTTCGCAGCGGTAAGAAAAATTTCTGGGTCAGGTTTTGATTTAGAAACTTCATCACCGCATAAAATATAGTCAAAATATTTTTCAATATGACAATTATTTAATAAACCAGTTGCTCTATCACGCCCAGAAGAGGTTGCAAGCGCTGTTTTAATATTTAGCGGGTATAGAAATGCTAATAATTCGATTAAACCCTTTTTTATCACTAAACCTTCTGCTTCAATAATTTTATTTGTTAAATCATATCTTTCCAATTTAATTTCATCAAAAGGGAAATCAGCACCATAATGCTTAATACAAATTGCTTTAATTCGTTCTAGGTTTGAACCAATCATTTCACTGAAAATCTCAAAATTATAGTGATAGCCATGTTTAGCTAATACCTCACTCCATACACGGCAAGAAATCCTCTCGGTATCAAACATTAATCCGTCCATATCAAAAATAACTAACTCGATATTTTTCATACTACCTCCAGTAAATTATTTCATTATTCTTCTCCAAGGGAGGAAAAATCCACCCTTTAAAGTGGTAACATCATTTATTACCACCATCGCATTAACATCTACTTCAGTAATTTCATTTATTACTATTTCTTTTCCCTTACGATTAGTATAAACCATTATTATTAGTTTATCATTATCTTTCCCATGCGCATTCAATGTAGTAACACCATAACCCTTAGATCTTAAAACATCTGTAATTATGGCTCCAATATCTTCTGTCGTAATTACCTGAATTAATACACGACCAAAAGCTAAATAATTTTCAAGTCTAGATCCAACATAAACTCCTACCGAAAAACCTAAACTATAAACAATTCCTTTTAAAGGGGCACTATTTATATCAGTTATAACACGGGATGCGATAAAGACCCATAAAATTATCTCGATAAAAGATAATATCGAACCTTGTTTACGATAGCCTTTACTAATTAAGATAATTCTTAAAGTACCAATAGATACTTCAATTATCTTTGAAAAAAAGATTAAACATAACTCCCATAATGGTGTTGTCGTAAAAAAATTATCCCACATAAGCTGACCTCCAAGTTAATTATCAAAAAGAAAAGCGCCTAACATTGGTGATGTTATACGCTTAGTATACTTCCGCCTAAATGTATCTTATCATGGGGCTATAAAAGAGTCAATTACCTAAGTTAAATAATCCACGAAAATTCTTGTTTCTGTAACTTGTTTAATAAATTTGACCACTTCTAAGTGTTTAGGATTATTTTGGTAATTATTTAATTTCTTAATATCAGCAAATTCAGAATATAAGACGATATCATAAGCTCCATCTAATTCATTAATATTAATTCCAACCTCAATTAACTTAACATCGGTAATAATAGCTTGTAAACCTTCAATCCTTTTCTTTATCTCTTTAGCGTTTTCGATTTTATTTTCTGGCTTTAACTTCCACATCACAATATGTTTTATCATAAGTTCCTCCGCAAGCTTTTATAAATCTAGTATACCACAGAATATTTATTACTTGCGCAAATCATGATATAATATTATTAATATTAGAAATAGAAGGTGTAACAATATTGAATGATTTTGAATCCATAGTCATTAAACACTTACCACTAATTGACGTTAGATCTCCAAACGAATATAAAAAAGGAGCATTCCCTAATTCAATTAATCTACCACTAATTGGTGATACAGAAAGACAACTTATCGGTATTTGCTACAAAGAAAATGGACCTGAGGCTGCCTTAGAATTAGGATACACATTAGTATCTGGAGCAAAGCGAGATTCTCGAATAAAAACATGGATAAATCAGATTAATCAATTTCCCAACAGTATTATTTACTGCTTTAGGGGTGGAATGCGTTCCAAAATAACCCAAGAATGGATTAAGGAAAAATCTTTTATTGAAATCCCCTATATTGATGGGGGATATAAAGCATTTAGAAGCTTTTTATTGAGTAAATTAAGACCTAGTACAATAAAAAGTGAAGTAGTTTTATTAGGAGGTTATACTGGTGGTGGTAAAACAAAATTGTTAAATCACTTTAATAATTTTATTGATTTAGAAAAAATTGCCAACCACAGAGGTTCAAGTTTTGGAGAACATCTAAAACCCCAACCATCGCAGATTAATTTTGAAAATAAATTAAGTTATGAACTTATATTACACCAAAATAAACACTATCAATACCTCTTATTAGAAGATGAAGGAAGACATATCGGTAAAAATTATCTTCCGAAGCCATTGAGCAATCTCTTTAATCAAGGTTATTTAGTGCTTCTAAACACTTCTTTAGAAGAAAGATTAATTAATACCTTAGAAGAATATGTTATTAGCTCTCAAATAGAATATAAAAGCCATTATAGTGAAGAACTTGGATTAAAAAAATGGTATGAATATATAACTTCTAGCATTACCAAAATCCACAAACGTTTAGGAAATGAAAGATATCACCAAATTCTAAAATACTTAGAAATAGCTTTCAACAAGCAATTAAATGCTTACGATTTTACCGATCACATTGCTTGGATAAAAGTATTACTACAGGAATACTATGATCCAATGTATGAATTTCAAATTAAGAATACCAATAAAAAAATTGTCTTCCAAGGAAATTATCAAGCTGTTTATGATTATATAAATAATTATTATTATAAATAAAAAAACTCTTTATAAGAGTTTTTTTATATAATTGCTAATATTTTATTAATAATCGGATCAATATCTTTATCAGGATAGGTATTATTACTATTTAAATTACTTATACTACTTAACATTGGTATTTCACCCAAAAGAGGGATCTCCATGGCTTTAAGGAATTCATCAATATTATTACTATTAAAAAGTCTTATTTGTTTATGACAATCAGGACAGACAAGATAACTCATATTTTCTATAACCCCTATAACATCTATCCCCATTTTTTTAGCCATATTAATCGATTTAGACACTACCATTGATACTAAATCTTGGGGGACAGAAATAAATACTATTCCATTTATTGGGATTTCTTGCATTACTGTTATTGCTATATCAGTTGTTCCTGGGGGCATATCAATAAGTAAGTAATCCAACTCTCCCCATAAGACATTAGTCCAAAACTGTTTTACCATATTTGATAAAATCGGTCCTCTCCATATTACTGGTTGTGCTTCATTTTCGGTTAATAAGTTCAAAGATACAACTTTTATCTTATCTTTACTAACCACAGGTACAAGTAAATCACTTTCCGTACTAATTCGCTCTTTTTCAACATTTAATAATCTTGGTATACTGGGACCTGAAATATCTGCATCTAATATCCCGACGCTATAACCTTTTTTTCGTAAACTTTTCGCAATTAAAACTGTAAGGGAAGACTTTCCTACGCCTCCTTTTCCACTAGCAATACCAATTACTGTTTTGATTTCATTTAAATAATTGTTTTCCACCAAACATTTTTCTTTATCCTTAAGACATTTATCATTTGTGGGACATGATTCACAATTAATCATAACAACCTCCTTAAACATTAATAGCATATGCTATTTATAATTCTATGCTTTTGATACTAATTTGTCAAATAAAATCTGGTATTTGTTTAAAAGAAAAATGTCAACGAAAAGGTGGATTTTTTGAAGAATAAACTGGTATAATTTTTTCTTCATTTACTACTTTAAATACAGAAGTAGTAGATGACATTTTTAATGATGGATTTTACAGTAATAGCAGCCTGTCTAATTGAAAACCCTGAGACAAGAAATCCAAAATGGTTCTTGAGCGATACTGGTTTAGAAAATGCTTTTAATCATATAGTAAAAAATGCAGAGAAGTGCTTTGGTAAAACTAGACCTCAAGCAATAATATTAACACATGGTCATTTTGAGCATGTAGGTTCAGTAAAAAAACTTATTAAAAAATATTACCACTTTGAAATACCTTACCTGACTGCAATTAAAAGTTATCCCCTTGGTAATCCAAATTCTGATAGTAGTCTAATTACTAAAAGATCTCCGACATATCACCATACTGGTATTGATATAAGTAATTATCTTAATGCACTTTCTAATGATGGGACACTCTCAATATGCCCGATTGGTGAGGACATACTGATGGACATATTTCATTATATCGTAGAAAAGACAAGGTCTTAATTGTAGATGATGCATTTTGCAGTTATGACAAAATTTCCAAAATTATTAAACTAAACTTAAATTTAATCATTCTCAGTCATGGATAAATATAAAAGAAAATAAGCTAACTGAAAGCTAGATTACTTAATTAAAAACTTTTCTGAAATTGGTTTACCTGATGAAATGAAAATTTAAAACCTAAAGGATTTCCCTTTAGGTTTTAAATGGATATTATTAAATTTATAACGAAAATATACGAGAACACATAATTAAACATCTTCAGTACTTTGTGCTTTACATAATTGATTATATAAACCATTTAGTTTTATTAATTCTTCATGTTTACCTTTTTCTAATATTTCACCATCTTTTAAAACAACAATTTGATTTGCTTCCTTTATTGTCGAAAGACGATGAGCAATAATAATCGAGGTTTTATTTACTTTTAATTTATTTAATGCTTCTTGAATTTGTTTTTCTGTTTGGGTATCAACAGAAGAAGTTGCTTCATCTAAAATAAGTATTGGAGCATTTTTTAATATTGCCCGTGCAATAGATATTCTTTGTTTTTGTCCTCCTGATAGCTTGACACCTCGTTCACCAACTATCGTGTCATAACCATTTTCCAGTGCTAAGATAAATTCATGGGCATTAGCGAGTTTTGATGCATTTATTATATCTTCATCAAAAGCCTCTAAATTACCATACATAATATTTTCTTTAACAGTTCCATTAAATAAGAAGACATCTTGAGACACTAAACTAATCTGTTTTCTTAAACTAGATAAAGTTAAATCACGAATATCATTATTATCAATATAAATTACACCTTCAGTTGGATCATAAAATCGGGGAATTAGATTTGCAATTGTTGTCTTACCAACTCCTGTTGCACCAACAAGTGCTAGTGTATCTCCTGATTTAATTTTAAATGAAATATTTTTAAGAATTTGTATATTATCAATATAATGAAAACTAATATTTTTAAATTCAATATTACCCTTAATACCTTCAATTGTAATCGCATTTTCATTTTCTACTATTTCTGATTCTTCATTTATAATATCTATTACCCGCTCTGCACTAGCTAGGGCTTGTTGTAATCCCTCATTAATTTGACCTAATGCCATAATTGGTTGATAAAATAATTGTAGATACAATAAAAACGCTACTAAATCTTTAAGTGGTAAAGAACCATTAAATGCTAACATACCTCCGAAGAAAATTACAATTACAGTACCGATACTAGAAACAAATTCTATTGTGGGATGAAAACCATTACTTAATTTCAATGCCTTAAGAATTGCCTTTGTATGTGCAGCAATTGATTTGCCCACTTTTTGATATTCATGGTCTTCTTGAGTAAAAGATTTAATTTCTTGAATACCAGTAAAATTATCTTGAAGATTTGAATTAACTTTACCAATACAATCTTGTGCTTCCCTAAATAACGGGCGTGATATTTTACTATACTTTAATACCATAAAAATAAGTAATGGTATTGGTATTAAAGTGAGAAGTGCTAGTTGAACATTCATATAAAAGAGAATACAAAAGATCCCTATAAACATTAATCCATTGACTAATATAGTCGGAATTGCATGTGCTAACAAAACTTCAAAATTTCTCGTATCAGCGATAACTCGTGACATTAAATCACCAGTTTGCCGATCTTTAAAAAATTTTATCGGTAATTTTTGTAAATGATCATAAAGAAATGATCTTATATTTTCTAATATTTTCCAAGCTGCATAATGGGAAAGATAATTAGTGCCAAAGCGTGATATTCCTCTAATTATATAGATACAAATTACTACTAAAGTAATAATCTGTACGTGCTTTATGCTCCTTGATCCATCAACACTTTTTTCTACAGTATCTACTAAACTTCTTATCGCCCATGGTCCAGCAATACTCATAGAAGTAACAACTACCATGCTTAATGTAGCAAGAATAATCCACCATTTAAAAGGCTTAATAAACCGTGTTAAAGCCTTTAACTCTTTCATTAAACATCCTCCCTATTATCTAGCTTCATCAAGAGTGCTTTTAAACAAATTAATTCTTCTTCACTTAAAACACTCATAATTCGATATAAGTTCTGATGATGTTGGGGCATAAGTTTAGCTTTTAAAGCGATCCCTGCTTTTGTTAATTTAATTAACCAAATTCTTCGGTCTGATTTTGAACGTTCACGATAAACCCAGTTATTTTCTGACATTCTATCAATTAGACCTGTCATATTACTTGTATTACAATTTAACTCTTTCGCAAGTTCAGTTGCTGGAATACCCTCATCACCAATATGATACATTGCATGAAATTGTTGCCAGGTTATATCATAATCCTCAATCATTTTTTGTAGTCTTACTTTTAAGTGTATACTAGTTACTCTTAATAACCAGTAAACCTCACGATATAATTTATCTTTCATTATGTAATTACTCCCTCAAAAAAACTTAAAGTGTAAATAGTTCATATGTGAATTATATACTATTTAATTATTTACGTCAATACTTTTTAATTAAAATTTAGACATAAAAAAAAGAAGCTACTTTAAGTAACTTCTCTAATCACAATTTCCATGAAAGTGATGTTCATTACAAATGCTTCCTTTTGATACTAAATCGTCTGATAAATATAAATCTACAATATCTTCAACACATCCGGTTGCACCAGTAATCACTTCAATATTATTCTCTTTAAATAAATCTATAGCTCCGCCACCCATACCACCAGATATTATTAAATTAACACCTAAATCTTTAAGGAATATTGGTAAGAATCCTTTTTTATGACCTGGATTTGGTACATCCCTTTTTTCAATAATTTTCTTATCTTTTATATTAAATAACATAAAACTTTGACAATGGCCAAAATGGCTGGTTACCATACCATTATCACTTGCGATTGCTATAATCATAATACCTCCAATTATTCTTTATTTTTCTTTTAACATCTTAATAGTTTTTTGATAAATTTCTCTTATACTATTTCTTGCATGACTTTCTATGTCAGCAATACTTAATCCGTTATTAATTGCCCAGATAACTTTGTTGTCATATGGTATTTTACCTACCAGCATTATATTATTATTTAGGCAATAGTCTTCGATTTCGCGGGTATTTTCTAAATTAATGTCATATTTATTTATACACACTAAAGTACGAACTTTAAACTTTGCACAAGTTTTAATAATTCGTTTCATATCACTAATACCCGATAATGATGGTTCAGATACAATTAAAACCATATCTACACCGCTAATCGATGCAATTACTGGACATCCAATCCCTGGAGAACCATCGATTATTACAACTTCAGTCTCCTTTTTATTATTAAGCATTTGTTTTTTAACCTCAGATACTAACATTCCTGAAGTACCATGGCCCATTTTTAATTCTGCTGTCGAAAATACTTTGTTTTCATGATAAAGTTGTAACTTCCCCGCAATATCTTTTTCTAAAGTAATCGCATTTGCAGGACAAATTAGTTCGCATACTCCGCAACCTTCACAAGAATAATAATTTACTGAATAAACTTTAACAAATTCAATCGCATTAAAACGACACTTTTCTTTGCATAAACCACAGTTGGTGCATAAAGTTTGATTTATTTTTGCTTTTGGTAAACCATAGTAATCAACAATACTGGGTGTTCCTATATTATCCATAACTAAATGTAAATTAGGTGCATCAACATCACAATCACCAAAGACCTTAGCATCAGCGAATTTAATAAAAGCGCCAGCTATTGTAGTCTTACCTGTCCCCCCCTTACCACTAAGTATAAGTAATTGTTTCATTATTTATCTCCTTCAATACTAAATCAAACAATTTCTTGAAGATATAGCGGTATTTTTCACTCTCGAGAACAGCTATATTTGAACGAGAGTTTATTTCAGCTAATTTTTCATCATAAGCTATCTTCATTAAGATCTTAAGTTCATTAATCTTACAAAACTTTTCGACAGGATTAAATTCCTCAATACACTTATTGACTACTACACCCATATTTTTGTTAAATACTTTAACTAAATTATATACCATATTTAAGTTATGAACTCCAAAGATAGTAGGTTCTGTTACAAGTATACAATAATCAGCAGTTTTAACACATTCCATAACGCTACATGCACTTCCTGGTGGACAATCAATAAACACTAATTCTGTTTTATATTTCTCGACCTTTTTTAGTAATTTTTCTATTACTGGAATACCTGTTTCTTCACCAATATTCAGAAAACCTGAATATACTTTTGTATTAAATCGATTGCCCCATTTAACATCACCAATTTTTTTATCCTTTTCGGTTAAAGCCTCTTTAGGACAGATGGTACTACATCCACCACAAGAATGACATATCTCTTCAAAAATTATTAAGCGATTATAAATATATGCTAAAGCATTGAACTTGCAAAAGTCGACACATTTTCGACAACCATCACACTTTGTATTATCGACAACTGGAATTTTTACCGTGACAATTTCTTCTTTAATATTCTCAGGTTTAAAATACAAATGTCCATTTGGTTCTTCAACATCACAATCAACATATACTGATTTTATTAATGTTGCTAAATTTACCGTAATAAAGGTTTTCCCAGTACCACCCTTACCACTTAGCACAGCAATTTTCATATTTTATCCCTAATCTTTATGAAGACTTGGTTGCACTTCTAAATCCAATAATTTATCACTAAGAAATGCTTCAATATTTTCATTTGTCGTTCCGGCAATTGATTGATATGCCCTAATATTTGCTGCCCGCAATACTTCTAATGCATTTTCGCCACACCTTGGGGCTATTATATCAGTAACATTATGGTCAACCAAAATTTGTGCTGTCCTTATACCCGCACCACCATGACTTTTAGATGCCGTATCATTGTTAAGATAACTAACTTTCTTTTTCTTAACATCATAAAGTAAAAAATACGGGCTTCGCCCAAAAGATGGGTTAACACTTGATTCCATTGTTTTTTCTACTACTGGTATCGCAATAATCATATATTACCTCCTTATTTTCTTTCTAAATTTTCTAAAAATTCAACGATTTCATTAAGTCGTTTTTCTAAATAAGCTTTCTCTTCTAGCAATAATTCTTGATCTGTTTTATTGAAATATGTTGATTGTCGATAACCATAACCCCTACCATATCTTATAAATCTACCTCCTCCACAAATTCCCATTCCTTTCCCTGTTAAAGGGCCTTGTCCTACTGGACCTGTTCTATCTCTTCCTGGCATTTGTTTACCTCCTTCTTAATTATTGGCATATGCTAATAATATTATACATTTAGTTATTGGCGTATGTCAATAACTATTATAAAAATTATCAAATAAATGGTAAAATCACTTGTATTTTTTACTTTTTTATGATATATTTTATTTTTCTAACTCATATTTAACATTATTGAGAAGATAATATATTTAACTAAACTATTTGAAAGGATTAACTAATTATGGAAAAACTTCAATTTAATACTTTTAATATCTCAGCAGAAATAAAACGGGCAATAAACGATATGGGCTTTGAAGAGGCATCACCAATTCAAGCACAAGCTATACCACATTTAATCGAAGGAAAGGATATAATTGGTCAATCCCAAACTGGAACAGGAAAAACCTCAGCCTTTGGAATTCCCCTAATCGATGCAATCGACTTAACAAGTAAAAAGATCCAAGCTGTAATTCTTTGCCCAACAAGAGAACTAGCGATTCAAGTTGCCCAAGAGTTTAAAAAACTGGCTCAATATATACCACAAATTGAGATACTCCCCATCTATGGCGGGCAACCAATTGAGAGACAATTTAAAGCTTTAAAAAAAGGTGTTCAAATCATTATTGGAACACCAGGTAGAGTAATGGATCATATAAATCGTAAATCAATTAATTTAAATAAAGTGACTAAGGTTGTATTAGATGAAGCTGATGAAATGCTTGATATGGGATTTCGTGAGGATATAGAGTTTATCTTACAACGAATTCCTACTAATCGACAAACAGCATTATTTTCAGCTACTATGTCACGCGAAATTCTCGATTTAAGCAAAATGTACCTTACTAACCCTAAATTTGTTAAAATAACTCACAAAGAACTTACAGTTCCTAATACTGAACAAGTCTACTTTGAAGTAAAAGAAAAAGAAAAAACAGAAATCTTATCCCGCTTAATTGATATGTATAATCCTAAATTATCGATGGTTTTTTGTAACACTAAAAAACGTGTAGATGAACTAGTGGATACATTACAAACAAGAGGGTATTTAGCTGATAGCCTCCATGGTGATCTGAAGCAATCTCAAAGAGAACGCGTGATGAGTAAATTTCGTAAGCATACAATTGATATCCTTGTTGCGACTGATGTAGCAGCTAGAGGTATAGATGTTGATGATATCGAAATCGTTTTTAATTATGATATACCTCATGATGAAGAGTATTATGTACATCGTATCGGAAGAACAGGACGAGCGGGAAAATCAGGAAAAGCAATTAGCTTTGTTTCTGGCAAAGATATTTATAAAATAAAAGATATTCAAAAATACACCAATACTAAAATAAAACTTGAAAAAAAACCAACAAACAATGATGTAAAGGAAATAAGAGTTAATTCCTTTCTCGATCAAATAAAACAAACCATAGACAAAGGTCATTTAACTGAATATCTAAATGACATTGATAAACTAATTAATGAAGACTACACAAGTTTAGAAATTGCGGCTGCTTTATTAAAACTAGAAATTGAAAGTAAAGAAATCGCGACTAATGATTTAGACTTTGATGATACCGGTGCTAAAGCTGGTATGGTAAGGTTATTTATCAATATTGGTAGAAAAAATCGAATTGGTCCCAAAGATATTATCGAACATCTTGCAAACAATACAAGGTTAACTGGTAATTTAATTGGAACAATTGATATTTATGATAAATTTACCTTTGTCGAGGTCCCAAGTGAATATGCCAAAGAAGTATTAACAATCATGCAAAATAATCTAATTAAAGGTAAGAAAGTGATTATCGAACCTGCTAATAAAAAATAAATTACATGTTAAAAAAGGCCAGTTTCAAAAACTGGTCCTTTTTATTTTAACTACTATATTTATTAATTATATTTATTAAATGTTCAATATCAATTGGTTTACTTATATAATCATCCATCCCAACCTTTATACATTTCTCAATATCACCTTTCATAGCCAGAGCTGTCATCGCAATAATTTTAACATTATCACCTTCATTAAGGCGGATAATTTTTGTTGCTTCAAAACCATCCATTATAGGCATTAAACAATCCATCAAAATTATATTAAATTGATGTTCTTTACATAAATCTACTGCTTCTTGTCCATTTTTCGCTATAACCAGATAAATATTATTCATTTCAAAAAACATTTTAAGAAATGTTATATTAACTTCATTATCCTCTACTAATAAGATCCTTATATCTTTTTTTAAAATTTCTAGTTTTTTATCATTAGGAATATGATTCACCTTAATGGTCTCTTTAGCAGCCTGTAACCAAATCGTAAATATAAAAACTGTTCCTCTTTCTTCTTTACTTTTTACCTCAATATTACCATTCATTAACTCAACTATTGTTTTACAAATTGTCAGTCCTAATCCTGTTCCCCCATATTTTCTTGTTGAAGATATATCTGCTTGACTAAAAGGTTGAAAAATACTATGAAGAATTTCATCATTCATTCCAATTCCTGTATCGGTAATCACAAATTCTATTTCATATTTTTTTCCTTTTTGCTTTAATAAGGTAACATCAATACTTATTTTTCCGTTATCAGTAAATTTTATCGCATTGCTAACAAGATTTTGAATTACTTGTTTAATACGAATTGGATCACCTGATAAAATGGTAGGTAATTTATCATCAATATAAATCTCTAAAGCGATATTTTTTTCTTCAGTAATTTTAATAAACGGTATGATACTTTCTTTTACTACCGCAGATAAATTAAATTCAATATTAGCAAGTTTTAATTTCCCTGCTTCAATTTTTGATACATCTAAAATATCATTTATGACATTTAACAAGGTTTCGAGAGAAATACTCATATTCTTTAGATAATTTTTTTGCATATCATTAACATCAGTAAGTTCCAAAAGCTGTAAGAACCCCTGAATCCCATTTAAAGGTGTTCTAATTTCGTGGCTCATATTAGCTAAAAAGTTACTTTTAGCAATATTAGCAGCCTCAGCTTGTTTTTTTGCTTCAACTAATTCAAGTTCGGTTTTCTTCCGAATCGAAATGTCAAAACTTAAAGCCATTATATTTGATAACTCACCAGCATCAGAATATACATAATTTAATGTTAAAAAGAAATATTTAACCTCACCCTTTTTACTATGCACGGTTATTTCGCCTTTCCAATTTCCTGTTGCTTTTAAACTATCGATAATATCGCTTAATTTTTCCTCGTTACGGATAAACACAGTGGCTTTTAATCCTATTACTTCAGCATAATCTTCAAAATCAAACATCTCTAAAAAAGCTTTATTTGCATAAGTAATTGTATTATCAAGATCCATTAAAATAAAGGCATTAATTGAGGAATCGATAGCAATATCTTTAATTCTTAATTCTTGATTTTTCTTCGTTAATTCTTCATTATACTTCGACAAATTGTTAAAAAGTACTTTATAGGGTCTTTTTAAATTATAATAAATAAAAGCATAATAAATTAATATTCTTGATAGTAAAACGAATAAATGTCCATATAAATTAATAACTGAATAATAATTATAATAAAGGGTAAAAAATATTTCCGCTATAAGCATGAATAAAATTGCTATTAGGATTGAATACAAAACAGTTTTTTTAAAAAGATTTCTTTTTCGCCATAAAATATAAGCAGATAATAAATACATGAAGCAAATAATATACTCACTAATAACTTTAAATTGAGTTAGACCAGGATCTTCCTTATAACAAACAGGAAAATAACCTTTTAAGATAATATAAATAATTCCTGCTGTTAAGATTGACACTATTGCTAATGCAAATTTACCTTTTATTTCTCCTTTTCTTTGTAAATAACTAAAGGCAATAACCATTGTGATACTTTCAAGGTAACGGCTAACAAGCGAAAATTGAACTGAGGTATTAAAATCAATATTAACAAAAAATTGAGTTTCTTCGATTGTTAAGGTATGAAACATAGTTAAAAAACCAACAATCAGATACCCTAATGATAGTACAATCATAAAATTATTTTTGGCAAACTCCCTTGTATTCCAGCCAATAACAAAGATAGTAATCGCAACAATCGTTCCCGTTATATCGATAATAAAATGGGTTAATAAAAAGTTTAATTGCCCGATATAAATTAAAATTATTAGTAAAAAGGTTGATACTAATAAAATGAACAATTGCTTATTGATTTTTATTACTTTATTCATAAAGCCTCTCCTTAAAACCTTTACTTAATTATAACAAAATACTACCTCTCTTTACATTAAATAATATGAATATTAATATTTTTATCAGTGATAATAATATAGTAGGAGGAATCATTGATGTTTGATAGTATTTATTTTCATATTTCGATTGAGTTACTAGGAGGTTTTATATCTTTATTAATAAGTATTAAAATTATTGGCAAAAGACAAATGTCACAAATATCTCCTTTTGATTTTATATCAGCAATTGTTCTAGGGGAACTACTAGGAAATGCGATTTATGACGATAATGTAACTTTGTATCAAATTATTTTTGCTTCTTTGTTATGGACATTTTTACTTTTTATTACTGAAAAAATTACCCAAAAATTTAATTTCTCGCGAAAGTTAGTTCAAAGTGCCCCAACTTTCATTATTTATGAAGGTAAATTTGACTATGAACAGTTAAAAAAAGAACGCTTAGATTTTCCTGAAGTTCTTGCACTTTTACGAAATAAGGATGTTTTTTCAATTCAAGATGTTGACTATTGTATTTTTGAATCAAGCGGTAATATAACGGTAATTAAAAATACAAGTAGTAACCCTGTACTTACCTTACCTATCATTCTTGAAGGTAAAATTGTAAAAGATAATCTTAAATATATAAAACACGATAAAAAGTGGCTCTTAAATAAACTTTATGATTTAAAAATAACGAATATTCAGGATATTTTATACGCTGAATGGAATGACTCGGATAAAATATTCTTTCAAAAATATAATGATTGATAAGCAATAAAGG
>CALFRW010000055.1 GCA_937919135.1 uncultured Haloplasmataceae bacterium | reverse complement strand
TCGCGGGAAGTATTCATCCACACCCAACATTTTCAGAAGCAATTATGGAGGCAAGTTTATCAGCAATTGATAAGGCTATACATGCTTTAAAATAAATAGTAGTGCCTATATTAAAAGGACTTAGGAGAAAACTAAGTTCTTTTTTTCATATATACTTGGAAAAATAGTACACAATTCATCATATATGTGATATAATTAAAGTATGTCAAGGAGGGAACTAAAGTGAAAAGTAGAAAAGTTTTGACAGTTATTGGTTTATATTTAATCGCTATTTTTATTATTTTAACATTTGCTCAAGGCAGTAATGAAACAGAAACAGCACGTATTTTAAAAATTATAGCTTATATTTTGTTTTCGTTGTTATTATTATTTTTTCTTGTTTCTAGCATTTTTGTAACTAAAGAAATTAGAAATTTAACCTCTCAAGTAGATAAATTATTAATACAAAAAGATTTTGATAGGAGTATCAAATTATTAGAAACTAAAATCAAAAACTATTGGTTAGGAACTAATGTTTTATATGCTAAATTATTATTGTTAATAACATACTTAGTAGCTGCCAACAACTCCTTAGCGAAAAAGCTATTAAATCAGACTAAATGGCATAAATATCGAAAAAATGTTTTATATATTCAAATACTATTTGAACTTGAAGAAGGTAACATTACGAGAGCAAAAGTACTTCATGAAAAATTAGCAAAAACTAAAAACCAAACATTAATCCAATATAAAATAATGAGTGAAAGATTAATTGAATTTGTAGAGCATGGAAAACCAAACAAAGACATTATTAAGACATCTACTTACCCAATAGAGCAAAAAATCTATGAGAAATATGCGATAAAAAATCCCATTACCTGAGAATGGTAATGGGATTATTAATTTAATAAAATAAGCAATCGATAAAATTATCTATTGAAATATTAAAGAAATATTTTGTTAAAGTATTATCTGTAAATAAATCTCTTATCGTTTGTTCTTCGTACCGCTTATTAGTTAATAGCTTTTCAAGGTTACTAATATCTTCTTGACCAAAGAAATCCCCAAATATTTTACATTTATTAATAATTCCGTCATTAACATCTAGACGTACATCAATTTTTCCACCTTGATAACGCTTTTCTTTTTGAAGATTGAAACTAGGTGATTCGCCATAATTCCATTCCCATTTTAGATATTTTTTATTCATTAATTCATTAATCCTTTGCTTATCAACTTCTGTTAAATTATAGATATAAGGTCTGTAATCATCAGCATTTAAAATAAATTTTAATAGTTTATCTGTAAAAACATCTAAAGTAACGGGCTCTTTAAGATAGGGATAGATATTAGTCACTCGACTTCTTACTGACTTAATGCCTTTTGAAGCAATTTTATCTAATTTCACATTTAAGACATTTGTGACCATTTCTAAATCGGAATTGAATAAAATTGTTCCATGGTGAAGGACTTTGTTTTGATAATAACTTTGGGCGTTACCTGAGATTTTTTTACCAGCGACAGTAATGTCATTTCTTCCAGAAAATTCAGCATTGATACCAAGATTATTTAACATATTGATGACTGGCATAGTGAATTTTCGAAAATTATTTATATTATCTTTCGCACTTTTCGTTATTAATGAATAATTTATATTACCAAAATCATGGTAAACAGCACCACCACCAGTTATTCTTCTCACAACATTAATCTGGTGTTTTTTAATATAGTTATTATTAATTTCTTCAATGGTATTTTGATTTCTTCCAATAATAACTGAAGGTTCATTTTGCCATAAAAGTACAAAATCATCATCGCTATCAAGATACTTAAAGACATATTCTTCAAGAGCTAAATTATATTGAGGTTTATTATTATTATTTATTATCGTTAACATATATTATCACTCCTCTAATTATTATTTTATCATTTTTAGGAAGAAGTGCAAAAGATTTGCTAATTTATTATTTTACCTTTAATATTTAACCAATTTG
>CALFRW010000054.1 GCA_937919135.1 uncultured Haloplasmataceae bacterium | reverse complement strand
GTTTTACCTAGCCTAATAGTGTTCATTTTATTTAGTTATATAATAATATATACAATAAGAAATTTTGAGAATTAGTATAAAAACTCTTAAAAGTTATAATAGACTTATTAAGAGTTTTTATTTTCTATATAAGGATTACTTAAATTTACGGACTATACCTGTGGGCAATTCGTCAAGCTGAAGTTTAGATAGTAGTGTTTTCTCGCAATCCCCCAACGAAATATACCATTATGAGAACAGCCAGTTTTAGTAAATTTAAGATCTGTTTTTTCAAATAGTTTATGTGTCTCCCTTGTCAAACTACAACTTTGTGCTACTTTTGTCCAAATAACATTAGTGACTTTAAATATCACTGCTAGTCCTTTTTTGCTTGGCAGTACATGTTCAATAAAAATAAAGCTACCACCTGGTTTTAATACCCTAAGTATTTCATTAATAGCTTGAAGTTGATCATCAATATGACAAAAAACAAGTGTTTCAACTACAGTATCAAAAAATTCATTTTGAAATGGTAATTTTGCTATTTGACCTTCATAAAATTTAATAGGATACTCATACTGTGTTGTGTCAACATTACCTCTTTTTATATCCAAAGCACTTAAATATTCAATATTTTTAGCATTATAATACTTGAAATTAACACCAGTCCCATACCCGATTTCAAGTACTTTCCCATAAGCTTTAGTTATAATGTCCTTTCTAGTTTTTGCAAGCGTCATTTTTTCAAGTGGTAACATAAATAAATCATATAGTTTCATAATATAAACTTACCTTTTCTTAAGTAAATTAATTTTTAGTGAAAAGAACAAGACGATTAAAGATATAATAGCAAGACTAATAAAAGCCACCAAAAACTTACCCTTTGATAAATCGACAATTAACCCTAGTGCTGCTGGTCCCATAGATGTTCCAATATTAGAAGTCATTGTTAAAATCCCTAAACCTATACCTACCTCATGTGCTTTTACCATTTCCGGAAGTTGCGTGAACACAAATACTGGGATCGGTGTAAAACCTATTCCCAAGGCAACTGCCCAAATCGTTATATTAAGAAAATTAAATCCAATAAATATAAACGATACAAACGTAATTACAACCCCCATTATTAAGTAAAATTTCTTTTTACTACTTTTATCAAATAATATACCAACAAGTGGTGCAAGAAATATTGATATTAACATAATCAAGCTTGTTAAAAATCCAGCACTTTGAGTAGGAAAGCCAATTGTTTGGAAAAACTGAGAGCCAAAAGTCATGTACGCTAGCATTTGAGCATTAGCTAATGCCCAAATTGCTGCTAAAAACCAAAGATTATAATTACCTTTTATTTGTGTCGGTAATTTTTCTGCAGAATTATCTGCTTCCTTATCTAATTTAAGAATAAATATAAGCAATATAAAAATTATCCCTAAAAATACCGCGATCCCTAATATTATAATCTGCCAACTTACATATGTTATTAGTAATCCAATAAGATTAGCAGCTAAAACAGTCCCTAATGGAACTGCAATATTAAAGATTCCCATTCCAACTCCAATATTTTTACGATCAAAATAGATGGTAATCATTAGCGGTGATAAAACAACTAAAACAGTGGCTCCAACTCCTGCTAGTAATCTAAATATTAATAATAGTAAATATGAATTAGCAAAGGAAAAGGAGACGAGTCCAAAAATCATTATTATTAAAGCAGCTATTAGCATCCTTTTTATACCAAACCGTTTAGTTAAGTTAGCGATTAAAAAAGGTAGAAAGATACCTGGAATTGCATAAGCGCCCATTAAAATCCCTGCTTGAGAATTTGAAAAATGGATCGTTTTTGTGATATGTTCAAATAACGGTGGAAGTGCTTGAAGTGACAATGCAAATCCAATCATAAGGAAGAAAGAAAAAGCTAATACGACCCATTTGTATGAACTATTATTATTCATATTTTACCTCAATTCTTTTTAAGAAAATTCCTATTTATAATACCATAGATAATGGCTTTTATAAATACTTATGCTAAAACAAAAACCTCATCTTTAATATTACCAGATGAGGGTTTTTGTCTATAATACTGTGACTTATCACTAATTATTATACCGTCATTTAACATAATCATGCGATTTCCATATAGAGAACAGCCTTTTCGAATATCTTATTAGCCATTATTGTATTCATCACATTCGTCTTGCCAGATTACCATATTTTCTTTAATAATATCACATAAATCCTTATAGTCATCTTTAGAAATATAGCCATGTTCACTCATGCTTTTATAAAACTTTTTTATACTTGATGCGGTTGTTTTTATAGTTCCTGGTGTTGACCACATACATTTACGAATGAAAAAATATCCTAAAAAATCATCAATTTCATAACCACATCCTTCTTTCATCTCTAATGGTTCCTCTCTAAGAAGATAAGTATTTAAGTAAAAATCTACATTAGTCAGGTGGGTTCTTATTGTCTTATTAGCTAGACCAACTTGAATTAAATCCTTTTCAAATATTTCAAGGTATTCATTATTCTTTTCTTGTTGTATTTTGCATAATTGATGATATTCTTCGTAAAACATTGCTCCATCTCCCTCTCAGTTCCGAATTTGTATTGTCAAACTATTCTTCGAGTTTTATAATACATCCTCATCACTGTAATTACAACTATAAACAAGATAATTTTTATCAAAAATTTAACCATACAAATGCCCTTATCAGATTCATGACTTTTTATTATCCAACTTACTAAAAAAATCATCACAAAATTTATGCCATAGTATTTCATAATCCCTATGGTCTACTAATAATAAATTTGAAACCTGTATGATTCCCCTGTTAATCGCTTCTTCTACAAACTTATATATATAATTATCCGTTGTAGTAAGAAAACCGAGCACCCTCCTAAAACCCTTTTTGTTAGCTATATACAGTCTTGTATGACCATCTAAGGAAATATATCGATTATCGCACTTTATTAATGGAATAACAATATCAGATTCTTTATTAATGAATTCATTAATTGCGTTAACTTTATCACTGTCAATATAAAATTGTGAAGGTTGAATTTCAGATATTTCTATCCATATTTTTTTAATAGGATGAAATGCTTTTATTAGGTTTCCTTCTGTATCTAAAAAATTAGTGATATGTTCTGCGTAAAATCTAAATTCATTTATTATAATATCTATATTGTTTAAATCATGATATTTAATAATTGCTGTATCCTCGTTGATAATTTCAAATTCACAAGGGTAAGTACCATCAACTAGAAAAGCACCATGTTGATTAAGTACTTTTTTTGTAAATCGATCATCATTATACGAATTAATTCTTTTTACTTCCATATAAAAACCTTCCTCCACAAACATTCTATAATTCTTATTTTATCATAAATGTCAATATATA
>CALFRW010000053.1 GCA_937919135.1 uncultured Haloplasmataceae bacterium | reverse complement strand
TAGCTGAAATGGAATATGCAGGGATTAAAGTCGATAGTGTTACTTTAGATGCTATCGGTGAAATTTTAAGTGATAGGATTAGTAAATTAGAAGCTGATATTTACCGTTTAGCAGGTAGAACCTTTAACGTTGCTTCACCAAAACAATTAGGTGAAATTCTTTTTGAAAAATTAGAATTACCAGTAATAAAAAGGACAAAAACTGGTTATTCAACAAATATTGATGTTTTAGAAAAATTATTTGATAAACATCCAATTATTGAAAATATTATGCAATATCGGACCTTTACCAAATTATATAGCACCTATGTGGAAGGTCTAAGACAAATGATTAATGAGGACCAAAGGATCCATACGATTTTTAAACAAACCTTAACAGCTACCGGAAGATTATCATCGATTGAACCCAATTTACAAAATATTCCGATTCGTTATGAAGAAGGACGCCAAATAAGAAAATGTTTTGTTCCTGATAGTAAAGAAGATTTTATTTTGTCAGCTGATTATTCGCAAATTGAACTTAGAATTTTAGCTCATATTTCTAATGCTGATAACTTAATCGAGGCATTTGTTAATAACTTAGATATTCATACCAAAACAGCAATGGATGTCTTTGGAGTAAAGAAAGAGGATGTCACAAGTCTAATGCGTCGTCAAGCTAAAGCCGTAAATTTTGGAATTATTTATGGAATATCTGCTTTTGGATTATCAGAAAATCTTGGAATTGAGACTAAAGAAGCAAAAAAATTTATTGATACATATTTAGAGTCCTATCCTGGGATTAAAGAATTTATGGACAGAATCGTTAAAGCAGCTAAATTAAATGGGTATGTTGAAACAATCTTTAAAAGAAGGCGTTATATCCCAGAACTAACAAGTAGAAATTTTAATGAAAGAAGTTTTGGGGAGCGAACCGCAATGAATGCACCGATTCAAGGAAGTGCAGCTGATATTATTAAGATAGCGATGATTAATGTAAATCAACGAATTAAAAAAGAAAACCTAAAGTCAAAGCTATTAATTCAAGTACATGATGAATTAATTTTTACCGTAAAAGCTTTTGAACTAGAAACCATGAAAGAGATTGTCAAAACAGAGATGGAAAATGCGGTCGAATTGAAGGTTCCACTTAAGGTAGATATTAATTATGGTCATAATTGGTATGATGCAAAATAGCATATTAGCAACAGGGCTAACATATAATTTAGTGAAGAGGTATGTTGATATATAGAAAAGCTAGCTAAAAAAAGAGCTAGCTTTTTATTTGTAATAGTAATTGACGATTAAGATTATTTAATCTATAATCCAAATTAGAGAAGTCTTTTTTATAAGAAGAAAAGAGGGAGATTGTTGAGTAAAAAAATTGGGGTCCTAACAATTTTTTTGATTGTTAATCTTATCTTGAGTTGTAATTTAAAGAACATCAAAGCAGAAATATTACCTAATCCTGAAAAGCCATTTTCATATATTGAAACTAATAATTTTCTCGATGTTTGTTTAGGAGCAGGCCATCAAGCTGTAATCACGAGTGAGGGAAGAGTTTTTACTTGGGGGGAAAATAAATATGGTCAACTAGGTGATGGCACAAATGTCAACAAGTTTACCCTAGTAGAAATTACCAATCAATTTGAGTTAAGCGGGGATGAGAAAATTATTAGCATCAGTCTTGGGAGACATCATTCAGTCGCCCTCACAAATGAAGGTCGAGTATTCACTTGGGGGAGAAATAATGTTACCCAATTAGGAAATGGGACGATTATTGATAGTAATATTCCGGTTGAAATCACCGCTCAGTTTAATTTAAGCGTTAATGATCAGATAACCGCTGTTGCTGCTAATTATGACAATTCAGGTGCAATAACTAGTTTAGGAAAAATCTATACTTGGGGTGAAAATAAAGCTGGTCAATTAGGAAACGGATCAACAAACAGGTACTTTTCCCCTGTTGAAATTACCAGTCAATTTCCATTAAATGAAACTGACGGGGTGAATAAAATAAGTATTGGGAATAATTTTTTCGCAGTGTCAACTAATAAAGGTAGGATCTTTACTTGGGGTTATAATGATGAGGGACAATTAGGTACTGGAACAAAAGATGAAAGAAGTCTTATACCTATAGAAATTTTCGCAGATATTTATTTAAATATGGGTGAGGTATTTGCCGATATAAGTTTAGGAGATAAACATTCAGCTGCAGTGACAAATTACGGACGAATCTTTACCTGGGGCGATAATGTCAGTGGTCAACTTGGTGATGGAACGAATATTGATAGTAGTGTGCCGCTCGAAATTACTAGTCAATTTGATATAAATGTTGAAGAAAAGATTATTAATGTAGATTTAGGAAATAACCATTCAGCCGCATTAACAAGTTCAGGAAAGCTCTATACCTGGGGACATAATATTAACGGTCAATTAGGAAATGGCACAACTAGTCATAGTACTACACCAGTTGAAATTACCAGTCAGTTTAGTGAAACGCCTGTTAAAGTAAGTTTAGGTACTAATTATTCAGCCACAATCACAAATTCAGGGAGACTTTTTATCTGGGGCAATTTAGCTACCAGCGGAAAAAATACCAGACAAAGTACTCCAGTTTTGATAAATTATCAAATCACAATCCATAATACTTTTAGTTTTGCTGATAATATATCAGCTATCGAATTAGGTTATTATCATTCAGCGCTAATCACAAATGAGGGAGAGCTCTTTACTTGGGGGAGAAATGAATATGGTCAATTGGGAGATGGAACATTAGTTAATCAGATGTTACCAGTTAATATCACAGGTAAATTTAGTTTTACGACTGATGAAAAAATAATTAGTGTAGCGCTTGGATACAATCATTCTGCCGTTTTAACAAGTTTCGGAAGACTATTTACTTGGGGGAGAAATGATTCTGGTCAATTAGGTGATGGATCGACAAATGATAGTTTAATCCCCATTGATATTACCGCAAAGTTTAATTTGCCTGAGGATGAAAAGATTATGTCAGTTAAATTAGGAAGTAGTCAATCAGCGGTAGTAACTAGTATGGGCAGAATTTTTACTTGGGGTGGAAATGTCTTAGGTCAGTTAGGCGATGGCACTTATACAAATAGATTGTTACCTCTTGACATCACTGATAAGTTTAACTTAAATAGTGGTGAAAAGCTAATTGATATTAGCTTGAATTCTTTCCATGTTATTGCCCTTACAAGTAGTGGTAGGGTATTTACTTGGGGGGGAAATGAATTTGGTCAATTAGGTGATGGAACTACAGTTCCGCAAAATTTACCCATCGATATTACAAGTAAATTTAAACTCTACGGAGCTAAAATTATCAAAGTGTTTTCAGGTGATAGTCACACAGCAGCAATCACAAATGATGGTAGGTTATATATCTGGGGTTACAATATCAATGGTCAATTAGGTGATGGTACTAATATTGATAAAAAAACACCAATAGAAATTAATAGTAAATTAAAATTAACTTCGGGTGAGAAAGTTATTGATGTTAGTTTAGGTTATAGTTTTTCAATGGCGCTGACAAATTATGGAAGGGTATTTACCTGGGGGAAAAATGATTTGGGAGAACTTGGGGATGGAACGATAATAAATAAAAATACCCCGCAGAATATTACAACGCAAATGAATTTGGCGGAAAGAGAAGAAATTACTAATATCAGCGTTGGTAGTAATCATTCAGCGGTAAGAACTAATACGGGAAGGATTTTTATTTGGGGAGGAAATAGCTATGGACAATTAGGAGATAACGATAGTATCAATAAAAACAACCCTAATGATGAGTTAAACTTTTTCAATAAATTAGCTATTTCAGATAATTCATGTGGTTCAAAACTAAAGTTATCAATATACCCCCAATATAATTTATATAATGAGGTGTCATTAATAAAGATTAATGGAACTAATTATGATGAAAATTATTTTTCATTTAATAATGGTAGGATTGAAGTTATAATTGATAATCTATGGGATATCGGTCGGAGGGTTGAATTTAATCTTGATTCGATCACATTAAAAAATGGTAATGTCTTAATCCCGGAGGGGTATTATTCTGCTTCTACGTTAATAATTGAAGATACGATTCCACCTACATTTAATGATATCGAGGATCAAAAAATTGAGTTAGGTACTGATAAGATTGCCTGGACCAGTTTAATTCATAATGAACACGATAATAGTTATGGTGAATTATTAAAAATCGAAGTTGAAGATAATGTGCTTTATAATACTTTGGGTACATATTCAGTCACAGTAAAAGTAGTAGATGAAGCGGGAAATTATACTAGTAAAACCTTTAATGTTGAAGTTGTTCTTGATGCGACAAAGCCGACGTTTGATGATATAAGTGATCAGATTATCGAAATTGGATCAGAGGATATCGACTGGACAACATTTATTAAAAATGAACAAGATAATCGTGAGGGAGAATTAACAAAGGTTGTCGTTGAAGATAATGTACTTTATAATACTTTAGGTACATATTCAGTTACAGTAAAAGTAGTGGATGAAGCGGGAAATTATACTAGTAAAACCTTTAATGTCACGGTTGTACTTGATGCGACAAAACCAACTTTCGATGATATAGAAGATCAAATTATTGAAGCGGGAACAAATATTTTTGATTGGACAACATTAATTAAAAATGAACAAGATAATCTTGAAGGAGAATTAACAAAAGTTGTCGTTGAAGATAATGTGCTTTATCATACTTTAGGTACATACTCAGTTACAGTAAAAGTAGTAGATGAAGCAGGAAATTACTTATGTAAAACATTTAATGTGACTGTCGTTGATACAACAAAACCAACGTTTAATGATATCGGTGACCAAACGATTGAAATCGGTTCAGAAGTATTTGATTGGACAACACTGATAGTAAATGAACAGGATAATAGTGATGGAAGATTGATAAAAACAATTGTTTACGATTATGTCGATTATAATGTTTTTGGAAGGTATTCAGTGACAGTTAAGGTTACTGATGAATCGGGAAATTATGCTAGTAAAAGTTTTTTTGTCGAAGTAATTGATACGACAAATCCGACATTTGATTATATACAGTCCCAAAAAATAGAATTAGGAACAAAAAAGATTGATTGGCTTACTTTAATCAAAAATGAACAGGATAATAGTCGAGGGATATTAAGTAAAATCCTCTTAGAAAGTAATGTAAATTACCGTGAACCAGGTATTTATACTGTAAAGGTTAAAGTAGTTGATCAAAGTGGTAATGAAGCTAAACAATCATTTACCGTTGAAGTTGTTGACACAACAAAACCGCTTGTTACTTTAATACCTGCGGTTGATTCAATATTTGAGAATGATAACTACACTGATATGGGTGTAAGTATAAGGGATGAACAAGAAACAACAGTGACAGTAATAGGTGGTGTTGACACAACAAAGATTGGGCAATATATTATAACTTATAAGGTTGTTGACAAATCAGGAAATGAGACGATTATTTCTCGTTACGTCACAGTGTCAAGAAGAAATGATATTACATTTGTATTAGATAAAGCAATTACTAGTATCTTAGTAAATGAAAAGTATTATGATGGCCAGTGCAGAGTAGTAATAAATCAAAATGATTATGGTTATTGTAACGTAAAAAGTAATAATGTTGATCCGACAAAAGCTGGTATTTATACAATAACTTATTCCTTTACTTATTATACGGTTGAATATACTTATAACCGTTATGTCTTTGTCTTTAGTAATGAAGGGGATACTTTAATTTTATATTATCGTAAAGAAGAGGAGTTTATGTTGTTATGAAAAAAAGACTATTATTAATTGTGGTTATCCTCACGGGATTATTAATGAGTTGTGAAAAAGAAACGACTATTGAAATCAAGTTAAATGCAGGACAAGATACGGTTGAACTAAACTTTGACTGGGTCGATAAGGGAGCAGTATTAAAAGTGGGGAGTAAGGAGTATCAAGCTGTAACAGATGACCAAGTAGATACAACTACCTTAGGTTTATATAAGGTTGAATATTATTATGAGTATGATGGTAAAGAATATAAAATTATTAGATATGTAAACGTTGTTGATCAACTAAAACCGATTATCGAATTAAACCCTGGAATTGATACAATAAAGGTAGGGGAAGAATGGCTTGATGCCGGTGCAGAAGTCTATGATAATTCACAAGAAGATATTGAAATTATTGTTAGCGGCGAAGTTGACACGACAAAGGTAGGCACATACCAAATAATATATAAAGCAAGTGATGCTTCAGGAAATACCACAGAAATTATCAGATATGTAAATGTTGTTGAATAAAATAATAATTTAATCATTGAAGACAAGAATCAGCATTTTTTTAACATTTCTTATAGTATTATTAATTTATCTAATGAGCACATTAGATATTTATAATACACACCGATAACTAATGTAAAATAACAGGAGGTCTTCAATGAAAACATTTAAAACAACATTAGTTATGTTATGTGTGTTTGTTTTGGGATATATATTTATTAATCAGGTGGATGTATCAGCAGAAGATACGTGCGAAGAACAATTAACTATTATGATAGAAGGTGATATTTTAACTGCAGTAGGAGAAAGCCCTAATTATGATAAATACATCAAAGTATACGACAGTTGTAACAATGATGTTACAGATATTTTTGGATATCATATAGTTAATTACAAAATTGATCTTACTAAGGAGGGTGTTTATCCAGCTTTAGTTTCTGTATATAATGATAGTATTAAAGAGTTTATTAATTTATCATTTGAGGTAGAGGTTAAAAAGGATAAAACAAAACCGGAAATAAGTAATTATCATCAGCATTATTATTTTGAAATCGAAAGTGATTTATCCGAAGCAGATTTTCTTAAAGGAGTTACCGTAATCGATGATATGGATGATAATCCTCAATTAAGTATTGATTATGAAAGCGTTGATATTAACAGTGAAGGTATCTATGATATTACTTTTACTGCTGAAGATAAAAGTGGAAATATAGAAACAGTAGAAGTAAAAGTACATGTAGTAAAAGAACTGCCAGAATATTTGGAAGAAGATAATATCAATGTTGAAGTTAGTAATGTAATGCCTGATTTAAAACAATTTATTACGATTGATAAATTTTATCGTGAACATGCTACTTTAGAAGTAGCATACGGAGATTTTGTCTATAATAAACTAGGTAGGAATGATGTTACAGTAGTAATAACATTTTTCAATATCCAAAAGAATATACTTGTTAATGTAAATGTGATAGATTCAACAAAACCTAAAATATCAGGGGAAAAGAACATTAAATTAAAAAAAGATTCCCTGTTTTATTGGGATAAGTATTTTACTGTGAAGGATAATTATGATCGGAAAGAAAATATAGATATCGAAATAGAAGGGCATTTTGATATAAAAGAAACTGGTGATTATAATTTAGTGTTAAGGGCTACTGATAGTAGTGGTAATATTGCGAGGTATCCATTTACACTGACAATTGCTAATAAGGGTAGTAGTTTTATCGTGTGGACAGCGATTATTGTAGGTGTAATTGCGATTGGAGCGGGTGGAACACTAATTTATTATAAGAAGTTTAAACGTGATTAATCAACCATCTGGTTGATTTTTCTTTTTCCTAAACATGGTATTTGTATTTTAGAGTTAATTTAATTATAATAGAGTAAGAGGTGAAAGTGATGCCTGAATTACCAGAGGTAGAAACAGTAAGACAAGTTTTACGAAAAAAAATACTTAATAAAAAAATCGTTAGTTTAGATATTTTATATGATAAAATAATTAAAACAGATATTAATGAATTTAAGCATAATCTAATTGGGCAAACAATAAATGAAGTTGAACGGTTAGGAAAGTATTTACTTATTAAACTCGATGATTATTATTTAATTTCGCATTTGAGGATGGAAGGTAAATATTTATATCGCAAGAAAACTGATGAAATCACAAAGCATACACATTTAATCTTGCGTTTTTCTGATGATACAGAGTTAAGATATCACGATGTGAGAAAATTTGGGACGATGCATCTAAAAAAGATAGCTGATACTTTTAATAATGAACCCTTGGAAAAATTAGGATTAGAACCTTTTGATGAAAACTTTACATTACAATATTTAAAACAAAAACTCAACAACAAAAGACATATAAAAGCAAGTTTACTTGACCAAACGATAGTTTTAGGTTTAGGTAATATATATGTTAATGAAGTTTTGTTTTTGGCGAAAATCCATCCTGAAAGAATCTCAAATACATTAAATGATGAGGAGCTATTAGCGATTATAGTTACATGTAAAAAAGTTTTGGAAAAGGCTATTAGTTTAGGAGGGACGACGATTAGATCATATTATAGTGATGATAATATTTCCGGACTTTTTCAAACGGAGCTTAATGTTCATCTGCGAAAGGGTGAAGGATGTAAAAACTGTGGTACGGAAATTGAAAAGATTAGGGTTTCTGGTAGAGGTACATATATTTGTCCGAAATGCCAAAAAATTAGCTAAATTGGAGGGTTAAATGAGTTTAATTATTGGACTTACAGGGGGTATTGCCACTGGGAAAACGACAATATCAAATCTGTTTATTAAACATAATATTCCCGTTATTGATTCCGATATTTTGGCACGTAAAGTTGTTGAAAAAAATCAACCTGCTTATAATAAGATTATCCAAGAATTTGGTTCTGATATCTTATTATCAAGTGGTGATTTAAATCGGAAGTTATTAGGTGAAATTATTTTTAATGATGATCATAAACGAAAAATATTAAATAATATTGTTCATCCTGAAGTAAGAAAAGCAACTATTGAAGCCATAGATATTTATCAAAAGTTAGGGTATAAAGTAATTGTTTTAGATGTACCCCTGCTTTTTGAAAGTCATTTTGATGAACTATGTGATTATACTGTTGTTGTTTATGCTAATGAGAGTGTCCAATTAGATAGATTAATAAAACGTGATAATTTAACGATGGAAGAAGCTATGAAGCGAATAAATACACAAATGAGTTTAACAGAAAAGGTTAAGTTAGCTGATTTTACGATTGATAATTCAAATTCATTAATTGAAACTAAAGCGCAATTTACAAAATTAATGCAAAAATGGTAATAAAAATTGTTTATTAGACATATTTAAGGTAAAATAGAATTATATATTAGAATTAGACGAGGTGAAAACATGAGTATCTCAGACTTCTTTGTTAAGGATGTTGAAACAAGTGATGAAGGTTCAACAGAACAATTAAAAACTCATTATTATCGTTGTGATTATCTTCAAGCAAAAAATATGATTATAGAATATTGTAAAAAGGCATATTATAATGTTGCACATATCGATGATAATTTTGGTGAGATTTTTATTCAAGAACCTAAATTCCATTTGATATTTATTATTAGTAAAGCATCAGTTGTGAATACTTCAATAAATATTAAAGTTAGTGTTTATAATGTTATTCCAGCTAATAAACCCTTTAAATTAATCGATAAAGCATATGAGTTTTTAGATAAATCTTTACCTTTTATTAAGAAAGGTATTTAGTATGGAATTAACGATTCATGTTAATGATAAGTTAAAATTATATTGTAAAACTTTTTTAGGGAGTCATCATCACGATATTATTAATTTGTTGTATCAGCCCATAATGGGACTTGAAGCAACGACTTTATATTTTACTTTATGGAGTTTAGTTAATATAGAAAAAGGTGAATTAATTATTTCTCATCGGCAGTTAATCACTTTTTTTAATTGGGATTTAAAGAAATTAGTTCAAGTTCGAGAAAAGTTAGAAGCGATTGGATTATTAAATATCTATTATCATCAAAGCCAAGGTTATTATATTTATGAGTTAAAACAGCCATTAAACGCTAAACATTTTTTTTGTGATAGTAATTTAAATATCCACCTTTTATATCAGGTTGGCGATAATATGTATGAATATTTAGAAAAGAAATTTATTGTTAGACCGCTTGAGAAAAGAGCTAAAAATATTACTAAAGCTTTTGAGGATATTTATCAAATTATCGATAATGTGAATGTTATTGAAGGGAATAAGGAATATGTTACCACGACAATTAATCATTTTTCGGTTCCCTTAAATTATGATTTTGATTTTGAATTATTCTCATTATTTGTGCAAAAACAATTTGTAAATCTTGATAGGATGAAGCAAACTGTTAAAGATGCGATTGTAAAAGAAGCGGCCTTATATCAATTTGATCCCCAAATGATGAGTAGGATTGTTTTAGAGTGTGTTAAAGGTGATGAAATCGATTTGGATGATCTTCATAATACTGCTCGCTATTATTATAAACGCTTAAAAACAGATCGACAGCTAAGGGAGATAAAGCCAGCAATGACAGAAAAAGAGTTTTCTTCACAATTAAATAAAAAACGCTTAACTAATAAAGAAAAGGCATTGAAAAATTATAAAACAAAGACACCGATTGAATGGTTAAGCTTACTTCAACATAATACAGAAGTACCTAGTAGTATGATTGAGGTAATCAATGAATTATATAATGATTATAAATTACCAAGTGAAGTAATTAATGTTTTAATTGAGTTTGTAAGAGTAAGAAATGATGGAAGACTTCCTAAAGAGTATGCGAAAACAATAGCATCAAGCTGGATTTTTAATAATATCAATACGGCTGAAAAAGCCATGGAAATGGTAGAACAAATTCAACAAAAGGAAAAAGAATATACTAAACGTGGTGAAGTGGCACCAACATATAAGAAACCAAGACGTGTTGTTGATGTTCCTTCGTGGATGAAAGAAAAAAAGGAAGAAGAAGTAAGTAAGGTTGAAAATGAAACTGAGGTCGATTTAGACGAGTTAAAAACTTTACTAGATTCTTTTAAATAGTAGGTGATAGAGTGAAAGACTTAAGAAACTTTTTAACGCTTGATGATGATTTAAATCAAAAGGTTGAAGTAATTAAGAATAAGGTAATTAGTAATAAGCATTTACAAAATTATTGCAAGAAACATAATATTGTATTAAGTGAAGCAAAAATTAGTAATAGTTTAATGAACTTAATTCATTTTACAGATTATTATAATAAATGTGAAACATGTGCTGGTCTTGAAGAATGTAAGCAATTTATTCAAGGTTATAAGCCAGTTCTAATCGACTTACCAACTCATATTCATTTACAATATATTCCATGTGATTTACAAAAGGCTTATATAGCACAAGTAGAAGTTACGAATAATCTTCATTCATTCTATATGCCTAAAAAAATGATGGAAGCTAATTTAAATGATATTGATATTGGTGAAAGTCGGAATAAAGCTGTTAGTAAAATTGCCACTTTTGCGAAAAGTTATACCCCAGATAAATTTCAAAAAGCTGCATATTTAACTGGTCCTTTTGGAATTGGTAAAACATATTTACTTGCAGCTATGGCTAATGCATTAGCTAAAAGAAATATTCAAGTTGCTTTAGTTTATTTACCGGATATGATGCGAGAGTTAAAAAGTGCAATTGGACGAAATGAATTTGAAAATTTAGTAAATAAAATAAAACAGATGCAAGTATTAATCCTTGATGATATTGGCTCAGAAATGAATACTCAATGGTCAAGGGATGAAATCATTGGTCCCATACTACAATTTCGGATGTTAGAAGAATTACCAACTTTCTTTTCTTCAAATAAGTCAATTAATGAACTAACTCGCGATTATGCAACTACTAATGATCAAGTACAAGATCAAACAAAAGCTAAACGGATAAAAGACCGAATCTTAGCTTTAGCTGATGAGTATGTTATGTCAGGTAAAAACTATCGATATTAATTTTTTAGCATATATTTATAATATAACTCTTGATTTTTGGGATAATAAGAGATATAATCTTTCATATAAAAGTAATGATAAGGACATGGTTAATAGGAAAGACATTTCAGAGAAGAGATCCTAGGGCTGAAAGATCTCGATGTTATTTTATTAATTACTACCTTTAAACTGGATTCGAAAGAAATTCCCGCTTGAAGCGTTATAACTAGAGATAATCTTTTGATTATGAATTAAGGTGGCACCACGAGCAATTCGTCCTTTGGATGAGTTGTTTTTTTTATTAGAGGAGGATAAAATAATGAATAAATGGAAAGTTTTCTTATACGGATTACTGATTGTTTTAATCACAAATGTGATTGTTATTGTGATTCAGAGTTTTGTTAAAGGAGTACCTGATAGTATTTGGGCTGCGATAAGTGCATCTTTTGGTATTGCGTATATTATATCTTATAATGTGGAAGTAAAAGATTCTGAAGTTTCACCGCGAACGCAAAGAATAGTCAATTATCTTTTCACTTTAATCATCGTTTTTATTATTATTTTTGGTGTAAGTTCGATGTTTAATATTTTATTTTAAATATAGGAGGTTTTATAATGGAAAAAATAAAGATTAATTTTCCTGATGGAAAGATTAAAGGATATGATAAAAGTATTACTTTAGGTGATATTGCCCAGTCAATATCCCCGAGTTTAAGAAAAAAAAGTATTGCTGGATATGTAAACGATGAGTTATATGACTTAAATCGCCCAATTGATAAAGATAGTTCAATTCGCTTGCTTACTAAAGATGATGATGAAGCTTGGGAAGTTTTAAATCATTCTAGTGCTCATTTATTAGCTCATGCTGTGAAAAGGTTATATCCTGAAGCTCTATTTTGGGTTGGACCAGTAGTAGATGAGGGCTTTTATTATGATATTGATTTGGGAGATATCTCATTTAATGAAAATGATTTATTGAAAATTGAGCATGAGATGAATAAAATCATTAAAGAAAATATTAATTTAGAGCGAATTATTTTAACAAAAAACGAAGCTTTAAAAGTATTTAGTGGTGATAAATATAAAATCGACTTAATAAATGAATTGCCAGAAACAGAGGTAATAACTGCTTACCGACAAGATGATTTTATTGATTTATGTCGCGGGCCACATTTACAGAGTACTAATCAAATTAAGGCCTTTAAATTACTTAAGGTAGCTGGAGCATATTATAAAGGTGATAAAAACAATAAAATGTTGCAAAGGGTTTATGGAATAGCATTCTTTAATAAAGATGATTTAGCTAAACATTTATTTATGCTCGAAGAAGCTAAAAAACGCGATCATCGCAAATTAGGTAAAGAACTTGGACTTTTTATGCTTAGTGAATATGGACCAGGATTTCCATTTTGGTTACCTAATGGTATGACTTTAAGAAGACAGTTAGAAGAATTTTGGTACCAAACACATATTAAAGAAGATTATCAATTGATTCAAACGCCAATTATGTTGAATAAAGAATTATGGGAAATTTCAGGACATTGGTATAATTATCGTGAAAACATGTATACATCAGAAATTGATGATTATGAATATGCGATTAAACCAATGAACTGCCCAGGTTGTATTTTAGTTTATAAACATGATTTACATTCATATAAGGACTTTCCGCTTCGAATTGGTGAATTAGGATTAGTTCATCGTCATGAAGCAAGTGGTGCTTTAGCGGGATTATTTAGAGTGCGCAATTTTACTCAAGATGATGCTCATATCTTTATGCGTGATGATCAAATAATTTCGGAAGTAAGTAAATTAATCAAATTATATGAATATGTTTACTCAGTATTTGGTTTAGATTATTACATTGAATTATCAACTAGACCAGAAGAAAAATATATTGGGACTGTTGAAATCTGGGATAAGGCAGAAAAAGCACTTGCAGATGCTTGTACAAAAATTGGGAAAAAGTTTAGAATCAATGAAGGTGATGGAGCCTTTTATGGACCAAAACTTGATTTTCAATTACGAGATTCATTAGGGAGAATTTGGCAATGTGGCACAATTCAATTAGATATGAATTTACCTGAGCGTTTTGATTTAAGTTATGTTGATGCAGATGGAGAAAAGAAACGTCCAGTAATGCTTCATCGGGCATTATTTGGTTCTTTAGAAAGATTTATTGGAATTCTAATTGAACATTATGCTGGAGCATTTCCACTATGGTTAGCACCAAGACAAATCGATATTATCCCGGTAAATAATGAGTTTCATCTTGATTATGCAAATGAAGTATATAAGATATTGTTAAGTAATAAATTCCGCGTTAACTTAGATAATAGAGAAGAAAAATTAGGCTATAAAATTCGTGAATCTCAGATTAATAAAGTTCCTTATTCAATAGTATTAGGAGATAAAGAAAAACAAAATAAAGCAGTAACATTCCGTAAATATGGCAAGAAAGAAGAAGTAACAATAGCTTTAAATGATTTCATAAAATTACTAAATGATGAAGTTGAGAATAAAAAATAAGAATAAGTATTAGCATTAAAACAAGAAAAATCAGTCCATAGTTAATTAAAAGAGCTAAAGAACTCGTGATGGTTCATCATAGTGATGACTCACGAGTTCTTAAATACTCTATAACTTAGTTTTTATGCAGTTTTTTACTGTTGTGCCAAATGAATATTTGGACGTAAAACTAATTGCGTCTGTTAGTCTCAATTAATATATGAGATAATCCTTTTATCAAATAAATGATAGGAGGGGAAACTATTATGAATGAGAAAGAAACTTACGATTAAAGAAAATAGACTTAAACCATATGATTACATGAAGTATCTACTTGATCAAATTCTATCGTCCGTGGTCAGATATCATTCCAAAAGAAATGAGATTATGATTTTAATTAAAACCCTGATTAATTAAACAGTTAATCAGGGTTTTATTTTTGACACGATTAGGATTTGACGCTTACTTTCTTTATTATGCTTCTCGCAATATCTATCATGGGTCAGTGCTTGAAATCCGGTATAGTTACAGACTATTGACATAAGACCATAGTTCTTACTTAACTGTTTTAAGATACTCCGTAAAGGTAGGTGTTGGTAACATTCTTCTTTTACTTATCATGTTTGTCCATATTTGGTTTCCAGCCTGCTCATCAATATACCCTTCATTTAAGGCAGCTACTAATATTCCACCAGTAGTAATATGTTCTAATTCATATTTTTCAATATACTTAGATATATCTTTTAAATTATTTGATGCTATAATTCCATTGTGTGTTTTAGCTAGGGCTATAGCAGCTCTTCACCTTTACCAATTACCTTTTCACCCTTAGGTGGTGATATTGCTAGTTCATAGTATAGCTTGTACTCTTCTGTATTCACTATTATTTCTTTTGTAGAAACATCTCCACTTAAACATAATTCATTAACCTTACGCTTTATATGTGGGATACTCGGATTAATTAATTCATTAAATACAGGTTTTGGCAGTATTATCTTCCCCTGGTATAATTTAAATAGAATGTTCTCTTCCTTCACCCACAAGAAAGCAGAGAAACAATCTGTATCAAAAAATAGTTTATCAATCATAGACTTCTTCTTCATCTAGGATGGAGCCATAAACAATATCACTTCTAAATCCATTTAGTAAAATTTCTTCATATTTACCTTGTGAAATTGCGTCTTTGTTTTTAAGTTCCTCTGCTAACTTAATATACTTTCCAAAAGTAGCATATTTTTTATCTTCTGAGGTGGGTGTATAGAGTTCATCGTCATAGCCAAGCCTTCTAGCTGAAGCTATTATGCCAGTCTTCATGGTTTCAGTTATTTCATAGCTTAAATATCCATCATTAACTAATCTCCATAACATAGCCTGTCTACTTATACCAAAATTCTGCTCTATTTTTACTACATCTTCTATATTAAGCTCATATCTTTCTTTTCCGAGTTTGTTTTTTATAAAATAAGATAGGGCTTCATAAGGAGCTAAAAAGAAAGATGCAAACATATCCGCTTCTTTCTCCTGAGGATCCTTTTTCATCTCAAGGTCTGTAAAACAGACTATACTTTTAAAATCTTCATGAAAATACAGATGATAAAGTTCGTGAGCAATTGTAAAACGTTGTCTACCATAAGTCGAGTTGGAGTTAATTCCTACGATTTTATTTTCTCTATCCCTAATACAAACACCACTTATTCGGCTACTCATAGGATAAAATACTATTGTTAAATCATCATTATTATGAATCAGTGAGAATATATCTATTGGGGAATTAGAGTCTTCACCAAACTTCTTTCTTAAATTTATAGCTTCACTGTTTAGTTCAATCTTCTCTTTCAAGTATTATCCCCCTCAAGTAAGTCTTCCATATATCTTAGGTTAAGTGCTATTTTATTCATAGTAGCAATAGTACCTAAATCATCTATAGTAACACTTTTGGCCCTAAGAGCTATTGGCATCTGTGAAAATTCACTTGACTCATTAACAAAATAATCCACAGTACATCCAAAGAGTTCTGCTGCTTTATCCAATATCTCAACACTAAATTGTCTTTCACCTTTTTCGCATTTTGAAATATAGCTTTGATCAACCCCTAAATATTCAGCTATAATACTCTGTGTCAAACCACTTTTATTTCGTAACTCGCTAAATCTATTAGCAACAAATTCAAAATTTAACATAGCTAAACCTCCTTTAATAACATTATATGTTAGTGTTGTCATAAACGCAACTAAATATACTATATAAATTATGACAAAAATAAAGTTCTTTATCTCCTAATGTTATAAAAGGTGTTGATAATATGCCCTGAAAAAGTAATATTCCATTATCTTATGAGGTTGATACTGAGTGTGTCACATATCTTGAATAAAAAATAAGAAAGGTGAGAAAAACTACACTTTTTCATATTGTGAGAATTATTCTCAATAAACTTAGAAAAAATGCATATAATGATAAAGAATTTAAATAAAATGATTGAAATTTGAGAAAATTTCTCAAATTTGTATTGAAATATCATATTATACATTATAATATTAAATAGAGGTGAATAAAAATGTTAATGCAATTTAGTGTGCGGAATTATAAGTCTTTTAGAGACAAAGTTACCTTTGATATGTCAGCAACCAATATCCATGAACATCCAGGTAATACCTTTTCTACTGACTTTGATGAAGCATTCCTTAAATCTTCCGTTATTTATGGTGCTAATGCTTATGGGAAATCCAATTTTATCAACGCATTGAGTTTTATGAAAGAAAAGGTTTTAAATCAAAATAGTATTGAAACTCTCAGCCCTATAAGGTTTAAAGACTTAACACCATATAGATTTGATGATAGTCGTAATAAAAGTAGTGAGTTTGATATTTTTTTTCATTACGAAGGAAAGGATTATCAATATGGCTTTATATTAGATGAAAAGAAAATCGATGAGGAATGGCTATACTGTAAGGATAATATTAAAGAGGAATATAATGAGATTTTTAAGCGAAAAGATAGCGACATTGAATTAATTGACACAATAAAAAATAGTTTAACAGTTAATTTTGAGATATATGAAAATGTTTTATTATTAAATGCTTTAAGTCCATTTAAAATTGACGAAATACGCAAAGTAATTGATTGGTTTTTAAAGCTAAAGATTCTTAATGTTGAGAAAGATATATTTGATCAATGGCTTTATCGAGAACAATTTGCAGAAAAGCTGAAAGATGAAATATACAAGGCAAACCTTTTAAGGATGTTACGTAATGTTGATATTGATATCGAGGATTTTCTGATAAAAAAAGATAAGATTTCAGATGTTGATAATTCGATATCAATAATACTATCAATGCATAAAAAAAAGGATAATGATAGCCAACAAGTTCCATTATTATTTGAAGAGGAATCTGGCGGGACTAGGAAATTAATTATTTTATATAATTATATTTATGATAGTTTTTTAAATGGAACACCACTTATTGTAGATGAATTAGATTCTAGATTACATCCTCTACTATTAAGATTTATAATTTTAATGTATCATAATCCAGAAATTAATCAAAATAATGGTCAATTGATTTATACAGCTCACGATACCTTTACTTTAACAAGAGAAATATTTAGGAGAGATCAAGTTTGGTTTGTTAATAAAGAAAATCAAGTATCTTCATTATATTCTTTAGTTGAATATAAGGATATAAATGACAAAAAAATTAGAAATGATGCTACATACTATAAAGATTATCTGTTAGGTAAATATAATGCAATTCCAAGATTTAAAGAAAAGTGTAAGCAGGATTAGTATATGAGTTCTAAAGGAAGATAAATTATCCTGAACCAAATATTGAATATCATTTAATTTTTGTAAGTTATGTACTCGAATACCTAGGAAACAATTATGTAGTTAACTAAATGAGTATTTCCTTAAAAATAAAAAAGGTAAATATAAAAAAAATCGTTAAGATATATTTGATGTGATAACAGATATTGGAGATATTAATAAAGCAATTCATATCTCAGAAAAACAGATGAATATCTTCAAAGATGAAACATCTTATGCTAAGATGTGTCTAGTAAAAGAATTAATACAATATATTGATTTGTAAAATTATACATTAAATTTATAAAAAATAATATAATAGTAATGATGTTATTTATAAATAAAAGTTGACAAATAGAAATAAAGAACGTATAATGATAATGTTGAATTTGTGGAAAGTAGAAGTACCCGCTTCTCACCTGATTGATAATAGTCAATAGGTATACGTCACAATAATATATTTTTGTTGATATATTACTGTATATAATAGTGGGTACTCAGGTACTCACTTTTTGTTTTTAAAATTTTTGGAGGTGTTCATTTATCAGCACAAATTACCAGAATGTCCGTAGGGACAAAAATGAAACTTTAGTCAATGAGGCTATAAGATTCAAGGAAGTCCGTTTAATTGATGTAGATGGCCAACAGTTGGGTATTTTAACTAGTAGAGATGCACAAAAAAAGGCTCGTGAAAGAGAACTGGATTTAGTATGTGTAGCTCCTAAAGCTAAACCACCTGTCTGCCGGATAATGAATTATGGCAAATATCGATATGAGCAACAACGTCATGAGAAAGAAGCGAAGAAGAATCAAAAAATTATTGAAGTTAAAGAAATTAGGATGACTCCAGTAATTGATAAGCATGATTTTGATACTAAACTTCGTAATGCCCGTAAGTTTTTAGAAAAGGGCGCAAAAGTATTAGTTACAGTTCGCTTCAGAGGACGAATGATTACTTATACCGAGCAAGGGAAAAAAGTATTAGAGTCATTTGCTTCAGAGTGTAGTGATGTCGCTAAGGTAGAAACAACATCAAGACTTGAAAATCGTCAAATCTCTATAACTCTATCCCCGATTGATAATAAGAAAAAGTAATAATATTTTAAGGAGTTGAAGATTATGCCAAAAATGAAAACTCATAGAGGAGCAGCTAAACGTGTAAAGCGTACAGGAACAGGTAAGTTAGCGCGTCATCATGCATATACTTCTCATAGATTTCACGGTAAAACAACTAAACAAAAACGTCATTTAAGAAAAGGTACTTTAGTATCAAAATCAGACTACAAACGAATTAAAGATTTATTAGTCTATAAAGATTAAACAGTTTAATTATAAGGAGGTTTTACTATGCCACGTGTAAAAGGTGGATATGTAACAAGAAGACGTCGTAAACGTATATTAAAATTAGCAAAAGGATATTATGGTTCAAAGCATACTTTATATAAAACAGCTCATGAACAGGTAATGAAATCATTGGCATATGCTTATCGTGATCGTAAGCAAAGAAAACGAGATTTTCGTAAATTATGGATTACACGTATTAATGCAGCTTGCCGTTTACAAAACATATCATATTCTCGCTTCATGCATGGAGTGAAATTAGCTAATATCGATGTGAATCGTAAGATGTTAGCTGAACTCGCAGTTCATGATAGTGATGGATTTAATAAGATAGTTGAAATATCAAAAGCTGCACTAGCTAATCCTGATAATACAGTAGTAGAAATAAAAGAAGCAAAAAAGGCTCCTAAAGCTACTAAAACTGAAGTAAAAGTAAAAACACCAAAAGAAGTTAAAAAAGAAGAAAAAGTAGAAGCACCAAAAGAAGTTAAGAAAGAAGTAAAAGCAGAAGCACCGAAAGAAGTTAAGAAAGAAGAAAAAGTAGAAGCACCAAAAGAAGATAAGAAAGAAGTAAAAATAGAAGCACCGAAAGAAGTTAAGAAAGAAGAAAAAGTAGAAGCACCAAAAGAAGATAAGAAAGAAGTAAAAATAGAAGCACCGAAAGAAGTTAAGAAAGAAGCACCAAAAAAGGCTAACAAAGCTGAAGATTTAGCTAAATTAACAGTAGCTCAATTAAGAGAATTAGCTAAAGAAAGAGGAGTTTCAATTCCAAGTGGTTCTAGAAAAGCTGATATTGTTGATTTATTATCAAAATAAGCGCACAATTTGTGCGTTTTTTTGCAACTAAAGGTTGCTTGCTTATTCTTTAGCCTGTTGATAAAATTTAGTTAGGCTAAGGAGGATGAATGATGTTAGATTTAAAAGCGATAGGTGAATATATTTGTTTTTTAAGAGAGAAACATAACTTAACGCAATATGAACTTGCAGATAAATTATATGTGACTCATCAAGCAGTTTCAAAATGGGAAACAGGGAAATCAATTCCTAATATTGAAGTTATGGTTTCTTTAACTAAATTATTTGCTATTACAATCGATGAATTACTTTTATGTAGTGACTCGTTAGATCATGATTTTAGTTATTTACTAAATCATTATCCGAGAAATTATATTGTTTATCAATTAATTAGACAAAAACTAAATGTAAATTTAGAAGATGTAATGTATTTATTAAATAATGATGAAAGAAGTTTAGTAATAAATCATCTTATTAATAATGATTTAGATGTAGATATTCTTTCTTTGTTACCGTATTTAAATAAGCGTGAACGGCGGATTATTGTAACTTCAATTAGGGATAAACAAATATTAGTGGATTTAACAAGCATTTATCATCAACTTAGTCAAACTGAACGAAATTTATTGGAGGAAAAATATGAGAATAACAAAAATGTTACCTTTTTTAGATGATGAATCAAAAGCTAAGTTAGTTGAAGCGATTTTAAATGAGGAAATTACCGATATTAAACTAGTACAAGTTTATCCATTTCTAAATCAAGTGGCTATCGATGATATTTTTGCTAAATATTTAAGTAAGGAATATAATATTGAGATTATGAAACTAATTCCTTTTTTAAATGAAAACCAGGTTGAAGCACTCTATCAAAAAGTTATCAATCAGGAAATAACTGATATCAGAGAGGAAATGTTGTTGCCATTTTTAGGAAAGGATAAAATCAAAGTGTTATTTAATGAGTTTTTAAATTCGCATAGGAATGAATAATTCTTAAAAACTATATACTTAATTGTATATAGTTTTTAATTAATATTACCGGTTTTATTAACCAACTTAAGATAATTTAATATGATATATTAGTTAGTATCTGATAAATATTACAAAATT
>CALFRW010000052.1 GCA_937919135.1 uncultured Haloplasmataceae bacterium | reverse complement strand
GTTTCAATTACAAAACATTTAGCTACACCATCAATTATTAAGATTGAATTTCCAATTAGTAAATAATCAAGTAAATCTTCAAAATAAATTGTTACCTTGACATCAATTAATGTTATCATGTAATCAAGTATATGACTAAATAATTCATTCACTGATGAAATATTACTTAATAAATCAGTAGTTCGAATATCTATCATTAATGTTTTAAGCAGATAATCGTATATATAATCAGCACTTGTTAATCCATCAATAATTATCAAGGCACAAGAGTAATTATCATATATTTTAAATTCACTATTATTAAATCACTATTGTTATTAAGACTAGCTTTAACATTCTTAAGGTTATTTTTTAAATTTTTTTTGATTTTTTCTTTAGTATTTTTGGTTTTGGATTTAATTAAATAGCTTAAATTTTTCATCTAACAACCTCGTTTCTATCTATTCTTAATATTTTCATTAATAGAAAATTTATCGCGTTGACATTTTATTGAATAAATTGGATAATAATGATACAATCTTGTTAAGAACAAATGTTTTATAAAGTTGGTGAGTCTATGTATCAAGAGAATTCGTTATTTTATAATTATAATCAAACGCCATTAGCAGATCGGATACGTCCGCGAAGTTTAAATGAATTCGTCGGTCAAAAGCATCTTATCGGTGATGGAAAAGTTTTGAGAGCATTAATTGAAGCCGATAAAATTACTTCGCTTATTTTTTGGGGACCACCTGGAGTAGGTAAAACGACGTTAGCGATGATCATCGCCAAAATGACAAAAGCAAAATTTATTAATTTTAGTGCTGTAACAAGTGGGATTAAAGAAATTAAAGAAGTAATGTCAAAAGCAGAACAGAACCGGGCAATGGGAGTTAAGACCGTGCTTTTTGTCGATGAAATCCATCGTTTTAATAAAGCACAACAAGATGCTTTTTTACCTCATGTGGAAAAAGGTAATATAACTTTAATTGGGGCAACAACCGAAAATCCATCGTTTGAGATTAATTCTGCGCTTTTATCACGCTGTCGGGTTTTTGTTTTAAATCCCTTAGAAGAAGCAGATATCGTTAACTTAATTAAACAAACACTTGTCGATAATCGTGCTTTTAATGGTTTAACAATTGAAATTAAAGATCCTTTAATTACAAGCATTGCTAGGTTTAGTAATGGTGATGCTAGAAGTGCGTTAAATATATTAGAAATGGCTGTCAATAGTAGTAGTGAAACTGATAATGTTATTGTCATTACTGAAACTGTATTGCAAGAATGTATGCAGAAAAAAACCTTGCTTTATGATAAAAATGGTGAGGAACATTACAATATTATTTCAGCGCTTCATAAATCAATGCGCAATAGTGATGCTGATGCTGCAGTTTATTGGCTTGCAAGGATGTTAGAAAGTGGAG
>CALFRW010000051.1 GCA_937919135.1 uncultured Haloplasmataceae bacterium | reverse complement strand
ATGTACATTTAGTTTTAAAATGTTTTATTACTTGATCAATTCCTTTAAATGTTTCTTCATTAGTAGATTTATAGTTTTTTTCTAAACTTGAATGGATGTGGGAATATATGCTCATTGGATGTCTTTCCTTTTTTGTTAATGAGACCATTTCTGTAACACAATAACCTTTTTCAAGTTTCTTATCTTTACTTGAACCATCTCTTACCATTCCTAGTGCTTCAAATGAAGTTTCATAAGGTTTAATATTATCACTATCATCTACCAATATAACTGGTTCTTCATCTATAACCTTTTTGACTTCATTTATATAATTTTCATAGATTATTTCATGACTCATATTATTACTTAAGTTTCGTGTTAGAAGCGAAGAATGAGCATGTTTTAAACCGCCTTAAACGCAAGTTTCAGAAATATGACCTGGTCATCCTTGATGAGTTAGGGTACATTTCATTTGACCGTGAAGGTGCTGAGCTATTATTTAATTTCATCTCAAGTCGTTCAGAGATAAAATCAACGATTATCACAACGAATTTATCCTTCGATAGCTGGGATGAGATCTTCCATGATCCAGTTATAACAGCAGCCATGGTAGATCGCATCACACATCGTTCCTTCGTCATCAACATGAATGGAAATAGTTATCGAATAAAACAAACAAAAGAGTACTTAATGGCTAATCGTTAAGAACCCAAGTGGAAAGAATTAAATTTCATTATTGGAAACTTTTCAGTTGACATATACAAACTTTTTAACTACTATTGATTTTATACATAACTCATTCATTAAACGCTGTACACGCTTTAAACTAACTGTTTTCAGTCCTTGATTTTGGAGTTGCTGGTTTAAGATCCTTGTTATTTTGGGGCTCCCATATCGCATCTTACTATCAATGTATATCTTCATAATCTTCTTTTTTAAGGAATCATTTATTTTTTTGCGTGCTGAAATAGGTCTATTATGCTTATCATAACACAAAATCTATTTTTATCATTATATAATTAGCCTTTCTTCAACTTTGTTAAACGTTTCCACACCTAACCTCAATTATAATACATTAATTTTTAATAATTAAGTATTTAAAAAGAAAAGATCAATTATAAATAGCGTATATATAAGTAGATGTAAAACATCAAATTATAATACAAGGAGAATAATAAAATAAGTGACATTAAAAAAAGATTGAAAATAAATGAGTATACTGTAACTATAAGTCTAAAACCTCATAATAATGTTAATGAACATTATAGAGTCTTTATTATGAAAATTAAATACTCTTATTCCGAATCAGATACATTGAATAACAATAACGATAATTTTAAAAGTACTAGTAGTTTTGATAAGTTTATGATGTATATTAATTTATACTACAACAAATTATTTTCATCCGCAGTTGAAATCAAAATAATTGAGTACATATATCAGTTTGATTTACTTAAGTATCTGAATATTATACAAAAAGAAATATTGATACTTAAAAAGCATGGATATACTATAGATGAAATATCAAATATTTTAAATATAAATTGTGAGCAAATTAAAATTCAAGTTGATTTAGCGTTTAATACAATAAGTGAAATAATTAAGAAAATAAAAGTTAATTAGTAATTTAAGTTATTCAGTGTAGTTATTGTAGTAAAAAATAGTGTTAAATTATGATCCCGCACTAATGGGGTCTTTTTTCTTATACTTTCATGGGTTGTAATAATACTTTTGGGTTTATATTTATTAAACGATATGTAACTATTCTATTATATTAAGGGTAGTTATTTTTTTGTATTTACTGATTTTTGTTAATAATCATCGAAATATGGAGATATTTACGTAATCGTGATATAATGAAAATTAACATTGACACTATTGGAGGTTATCACAAATGGCTGTGTGTTATAATAAATTTTTTAAGTTATTAATAGATAAGAAGATGACTAATCCTGAACTTGCTGAAAGAGCTGGTTTCAGTGTAAATATCATCACACGCCTAAAAAGGGATCATTATGTTTTCCTTGATAGTATTGAGAAAATATGTAATGTTCTCGGATGTCGTTGATAATATTATAGAGTTTATACAAGAAGATGGAGGAGAGAATAATGGTTGATACAAAGAAAGAACAAGAGCGTGATGAGTTACATCGTGCGATATGGGCAATTGCGGATGAATTAAGAGGTGCAGTAGATGGATGGGATTTCAAGAATTATGTACTGGGTACAATGTTTTATAGATATATTTCTGAAAATCTATGTAACTATATAAACAGCGGTGAAATTACAGCTGGAAACAAAGATTTTGACTATGCAAAAATGTTTGATGAAGAAGCGGAAGAAGCAAAAGAGGGTCTAGTTCAGGAAAAAGGGTTCTTTATTCTTCCGAGTGAATTGTTTTGTAATGTTAGAGAAAATGCAGCAAATGATGAGAATCTAAATGAAACTCTTGAAAGAGTATTTCGTCATATTGAGGATTCAGCAAAAGGCAGTGAATCTGAAAATAGCTTTGCTGGATTGTTTGATGATTTTGATGTCAACAGCAATAAGCTTGGTTCAACTGTAGCAAAGAGAAATGAAAAACTAGTTAAGCTATTAAATGGTGTTGGTGAAATGAATCTCGGTGATGTGAAGGACCATTCTATTGATGCCTTTGGTGATGCTTATGAATATCTTATGACCATGTATGCTTCTAATGCAGGCAAATCTGGCGGTGAGTTCTTTACACCTGCGGATGTTTCAGAATTATTAACACGACTTGGAATAGTGGGAAAAACTGAAATTAATAAGGTGTATGATCCAGCTTGTGGTTCTGGTTCTCTACTTCTAAAAGCTGAAACAATACTTGGGAAAGATGCTATCCGTAATGGGTTTTATGGACAAGAAATTAATATTACTACATACAACCTTTGTAGAATAAATATGTTCTTGCATGATATAGGATTTGATAAATTTAGTGTTGCTTGTGAGGATACACTTATCTCACCACAGCACTGGGATGATGAACCTTTTGAATTGATTGTTTCTAACCCACCTTATTCTATTAAATGGGTAGGTGATAATAATCCATTACTCATCAATGATCCACGTTTTGCACCAGCTGGAGTACTTGCACCAAAGAGTAAAGCTGATCTTGCCTTTATTATGCACAGCCTATCTTGGCTTGCACCTAGTGGAACAGCTGCCATTGTATGTTTCCCTGGGATTATGTATCGTGGTGGTGCAGAACAGAAGATTCGTAAATACTTAGTAGATAATAACTTTGTGGATTGTATCATTCAATTACCAAGTAACCTGTTCTTTGGTACAAGTATTGCCACCTGTATCATGGTAATGAAGAAAAATAAGAATGACAACAAGACACTATTTATTGATGCATCAAATGAGTGCATTAAAGTTACGAATAACAACAAGTTGACACCAGAGAATATTAAGCGCATTGTAGATACATTTGCATATCGTAAAGAAATAAAGCATTTTTCACATCTTGCCAGTTATGATGAAATTATAGAGAACAATTATAATCTTTCTGTTTCTACTTATGTTGAGGCAGAGGATACACGTGAAAAGATTGATATAGTAAAACTTAATGCAGAAATTGAAGAAATCGTCATGCGTGAAAATGAACTGCGTGAGGCTATTCGCAACATCATTGAAGAAATTGAGGTGAGCGAATGAGCAAGTTAGAAGAATTGATTCAAGAACTTTGTCCAGATGGGGTGGAGTATAAAA
>CALFRW010000050.1 GCA_937919135.1 uncultured Haloplasmataceae bacterium | reverse complement strand
AGAAGGTAACTAATATGTACGAAATTATATTTTTAGGAATAATCATTAGTATTATATATTATGAATTAACAGATATTTCACCTGGAGGAATTATCGTTCCAGGAGCAATGGTGTTTTATATAAGCCAACCTGAGAGAATGCTTTATACGGTATTAATAGCGGTAGTCACATATTATATTATTAAGTTGCTTTCTCATTATCTAATAATTTTTGGAAAAAGAAAATATTCCCTTACATTATTGGTTGCTATTATACTGAATCTCGTCTTTATAAAAATAATCGGATTATTACCATTTTTGATGGATGTTTCACTAATCGGTTATATCATACCAGGAATTATTAGTAATGATTTTAGTAAACAAGGTATTACAAAAACAGTTTTCTCACTTGGAATTGTTGTCATTATCCTAAAATTAATTATGTTAATGCTGGTGTAAACATGGATAGAATCAAGTTACTAATTATTTTTATCGTATTAATATTAGGTTATTTACTGATAGAAAATACAGCAGTTAAAGAGTGTAACTCTTATATTGATAATCAAAAAAAAGCAATTGAAAAAACAATTCTAAGTTTTGAACTAATTAAACAAGAAAAAGAACGCTTGGGAATCAAAATTGAAGCAGAAGACCTAAATTCGACAGGATTAATTGGCTCTAGTGAGTATTTAACAGAGAATTCTATGTTGGCGACAACCTTAGGTTCATTAAGTGCTAAAAGAACATCGACAAATCCTCACTTTTCCGCCTTGATGGTTAAATATTTTTATGATTTGGGTCTTAAAAAAGGTGATATTGTCGTAATTAATTCATCGGGTTCATTTCCTGCATTACTTGTTCAGGTAATGAGTGCTGTTGAAGTAATGGAATTAAAGCCTATTGTAATGATATCAATCGGTGCGTCAATTTATGGTGCGACAAATAGTAATTACACATTAATTGATATGTACAACGTACTATTAGAAAATAAAATTACCTCCCATCCAATCGATTATTGGAGTTTTGGAGGAAATATGGATATTGGCACACAATTTGATAATAAATTAAAGCAAGATTTAATGGTAAAATATCGAGATATACCATTAATTTATGAAGAAAATTATTTAAAAAACACTAATTTAAGATATGCTAATTTTTATGCGGTTGGAAGACCTGATGTTTTCATTAACATTGGTGGAAATATGGTAGCACTTGGACGAAATAATGCTGTCTTTAATAACAAAAATGGTTTAATTCACAAAGCTAATCCGAGTATAAATGAAGATTCAGGTTTAATTGATATGTTTTTAAACAACCGAATCCCAGTTATTCATTTACTGGATATTAATGAGTTAGCGATGAAAGAAAGGATAACAGTAGATCCGCTTCCGCTTGTTAGCGAAAATGGTGGTGATATTTTTTATTCAGTAAAATATAATCAAAAGCTTATAGCTATACTACTAATTTTATCTTTCATTTATATATATTACTTTTCAAAAGTAATAAAAAAAAGGAGGAAATATGTTAAAAAGAAAATTTAGTTTAATTATCGTTGGAATGACATTAATTTTAATATCTATTGTTTTGGTTGGATGCAAGAAAGATGATAAACCAGAAGATAAAATAATCGCTATTAAAACGGTTTTGCAAGATACTGAAAACAATGAAGAAGTATTTGTTCAGGGTACAGTATACGGGGTTGTCGATAATGGCTTTTATCTAGCAGATTCAGATGAAGGAAGAATCTTTGTATCAAGGTCGACTCCATGGGAAAAAGATGTTGCTATCGGCGATGTTGTTAAGGTTAAAGGTGTACTTAGTATTCTTCAAAATAATCTGCAAATAAAAAATGTAACACTTGTAGAGAAGGTGGCAAAGGGTAAAGCCACGGTAATTACACCAGTAGAAGAAACTATTTCAACAATAAGTAGTTTAGACCCAGCACAAAGACTTAATACAAGGGGTAACTATTATAAGTTAACTGTTTATGTTTTAATAGATGAAATTACAGGTGATGTTTCGTTAATGGATGATAACCAACATAAGTTAACTGTTAATAGAAACTCAAATATAAATGCTTTTACAGATTATAAAGATAAACGTGTACAGTTAAATGTGGTTGTTCATTCATATAATCAAACACAACAAAGTTGGAGTATTTCTTATGCTGATGATTCAATCGTTGAGAAACCACATACAATTGAAACAGTAATTGAACTTGCTAAAGGGAAGTTAGCAATACCAAGTGCAATTAGAAGTGATTTTACACTTCCAACAAGTTTAGCATCTGTACCAGGTACAGTTATCTCATATCAATTACAAGAGAACACTGCGCTTACTTTAGTTGAAGATAAACTAGTATATTCAATTCCAGAAACTGAAGTCAAAACAGTTTTAACAGTAGTAGTGAATTTTAATGGTGAGAGTGATTCTTATGAGCTTGATTTAACGATACCAACAGTTCAAGCCCAAACAGTATCAGAATTCTTAGCAGATGAAGAAGTACCTCAACATGCAACAGTTATTGTTAAAGGAAATGTTTTAGGTGTAACAACTTCGTATGGTTATTATAGTACATCTAAAACTACAGAAAAAGTGAAAATTATTCTATTACAAGATGCTGAAACAAAAGAAAATATCATAATAGAATTTAGATCAGATGATAATACCCAAAATGGTAAATTTGAGGCATTTAATGATGATATTGAAATTGGAGATGAAATCGAAGTAACAGGATTATGTTCTTATGAAAGTAGTGGTTTTAAAGTAATTAATTCTACAACTGAATTAGTAATTTATTCTCAAGGAAATGAAGTATTTTATGGTACAGATACAGCTGTCTTATTAGATGAAGATACACATAAAGATCTTAGAAATAATCTATTTGATTACTATGGAAAGTTAATTAAGATTGAAAATCCGTATTTTAAATTATCAACATCTTCAGCTCCAAATACTTCAGCAGAAAACTGGATTAGAATCGGTTATGATGAAAGTTTAACGATTCCTTCAGATGTAGAGCATAATAAAATGATAGCTTTCAATAATGGTACTACAGGTAAGACATATTTCAATGATCCAGAAGGATTCACGACATTTATTCAAGAAAAAATGAATATTCCTTATTCATCAGCTAATGGCTCACAATTCGATGGACATGTTTATGCTTATATTGTATATATCAGTAGTACATATATTCAAGTTGCTATTATTGATGAGGCACATTGGCAAATAGAGCCAGATTTAGGAACACAATATTTACTTGAAAAATCAGTACCAACAACTATCGAAATAGGGACCACTTCAATCAATTTACCTACAACATTCACTGGTATTGATGGCAATATCACTTGGTCAAGCAGCAATAACGAATTAATTAATCCAAGTACTGGTGCTGTATCAGAGACAGAAAAATCAGCTCCAGTTGAGCTAACAGCTGCTTATCAAATTAACGGTAAAGATTATGAGTCAACAATCATTGTAACAGTTATGGGATCAGCATATATATCAGTTGATGAAGTTTTAGCAAATGCAGGCGTTGATGTTTTTGAAGAACTTTTCAAGCTT
>CALFRW010000049.1 GCA_937919135.1 uncultured Haloplasmataceae bacterium | reverse complement strand
AACTGTTCAGATTATCGATGGAGAGGATTTACCTGTTAGTAAACCATGTATTTATGCAGAAGATGAAGGATATAATGTTGAATGGTCTACAGAGTTACGAGTTCTAGATGCTTTCTCGGAGTATGTTAAGGCTTGGTTTATTTTACATATATTAATGAAAGAACTTAAACTTAGTAAGACAAAAGATTTTATTTTTAATATGAGTGTTGGTTACGATTTGAAGGGAATTAAATCAAATAAAATTGATGCTTTCATTGAAGGCTTAAAAGATGCTTCAAAAACACCAATATGGCAAGAATGTATTGCTTATTTAGAAGATAATATCGCTATGTTTACTAATTTTACTTTGGAAGATTTAGGAAGGATTTCTCCAAATATCTGTCGTTCTATTACTTTATCAACATTACATGGGTGCCCATCAGATGAAATCGAACAAATCGTAAATTATTTGCTTACAGAAAAAGGTTTGCATACCTTTATTAAAATGAATCCGACATTATTAGGTGAGAGATATGTCAAAGAAACATTAACTGTCATGGGATATGATTATCTTAAATTAAACCCCCATCATTTTAAAAATGACTTACAGTACGATGATGGCGTAAAGATGTTAAAACGCTTAAGAAGTTTGGCTAGGGCAAATAATTTAGAGGTTGGTGTTAAGTTAACAAATACACTACCGGTAAAAATTATTAATGATGAACTTCCAGGCGAAGAAATGTACCTGTCAGGAAGAGCTCTTTATCCACTTACAATTAAACTTGCAGAAATGCTTTCCGATGAATTTTCGGGGAAATTAAAGATCTCCTATTCCGGTGGTATTGACTTTAATAATATCGACAAAGTTTTTGAGACTGGTATAAAGCCAATAACATTTGCGACCGTTTTATTAAAACCTGGTGGTTATGAAAAGGTATGGCAAATGGCTAAAAAAATTGAAAGTTTAGTAAACGATACTGATATTATTGATGTTAAAAGATTAAGTGATTTAGCTAAAACAGCTATTAATGATAAACATCATATTAAAGCTGGTAAAAAACATAAACCAAAACAAAAAACCAGTTTACCATTATTTAATTGCCAAGTTGCCCCTTGTAATAAGGGTTGTCCGATAGCACAAGACATCTCAGAATACCTTTATTTAGTTGGGGAAGAAGAATATGAGCAGGCATTTAAAGTAATTATTAAAGATAACACAGCGCCTTTTATTACGGGAACAATATGTACTCATAAGTGTCAAGATAATTGTACAAGGCTAGACTATGATTCATCAGTCCAAATTAGGGCGATGAAAAAACTGGCTGCAGAGAATGCTGAGAAAGATTATCTTGAGAAAATAACACCACCAGAATTAAGAAGCAAGAAAAAGGTTGTAGTAATTGGTAGTGGACCAGCAGGAATTTCTTGTAGTTTATTTTTAAGAAGGAATGGTATCGATGTAACAGTAATGGAGAAGGAAGCTAAACCTTATGGTACAGTTCAACATATAATCCCTGAATTTCGGATTGCTAATAAGGCGATTCATTATGATTATCAATTAGCAAAAAACACAGGTGTTAATTTTAACTTTAATATTGACCCTGATTTTAAAATTAAAAATCTGCAAGAGAAGTATGATTACGTTGTTCTTGCTATCGGAGCAGAAAAAGCAAATCAATTAGTTTTACCTGGTACTGGAAAAACAATTTATGCTAGAGACTTTTTAAGAAGTTTTAAGCAAAATGCTAATTTAGAACTAGGGAAAAATATTTGTGTTATTGGTGGTGGTGATGTCGCAATTGATGCTGCTAGGGCAGCCAAAAGAATCGATAGCGCCTCACAAGTGGCGATTATTTACCGCCGGACAAAAGCATTAATGAAAGCAAGTGTTGAAGAGATAACTCATGCAGATAATGAAGGAGTTATTATAAACGAACTGCTTAATCCAATTAGTTTTAATAACGGTATTTTACAATGTGAAGTGATGTATTTAGGTGAAATTGATGATAGTGATAGAAGAAAACCACTAAAAACATCAAAGGTAATTTCCTTACCATGTGATACGTTAATTATTGCGATTGGAGAACATGTTGATGATCATATCTTACTTGAAAATGATATTAAATTAAATGAGCGAAATTATCCACTCGTTAACGATAAATATGAGACAAATATTGCGAATGTTTATGTTGCTGGTGATATGAAACAAGGTCCAAAAACAGTAGTTGAAGCAATAGCTGATGGTAAAAAAATCGCTCAAGCAATCTTAAATAAAGAGAATTTAACGAGTGATATTAAGGCGACAGATTTTACACCACAAAAAGCACCTTATTACGAGCGGAAAGGGCTTATAAATACTGTATTAAGTGATGAAAATGAAGCAAAACGTTGTTTAGGATGTAATTATGTCTGCGAATTATGTGTTGATGTTTGTCCT
>CALFRW010000048.1 GCA_937919135.1 uncultured Haloplasmataceae bacterium | reverse complement strand
ACCTTTTTGTTTAAGTTCTATTTGTGTTGCACTTCAATTTTAAATCAGGGATTTATTTTATTTTCTAAAATATTCAGCTTTTGGTTTACTATTTTAGCTATTTTGCTTTTTATCTTAATTCTTGTAGAATCTGGTAATTTATTCAAAGGTGGATTGTTAATTTTCTTAAAGTAGACAGTATTAGTGATTTTCTTTCTTTTATATTTTGAGATATGAATATCTTTATATTTAATATTATTTGTATTACTAGTCGTGTTGGTATTACTGTTAAACCTGTTTCTTAGTTTGGTTTTAACACGTTGTTTGCTGACTCTATTTAAAGTAGTTGCGTTAACTTCTTTATATCCATAGTCTAAAGTGTTTTGTTTAGCTGAACTGATGTTATTAGATAAAATTGTCATAAAAATGGCAATTGCTAAAACTATACCAACTTGGCGCAAAACGTTAGCCACACTTTGAGAAGCAGTTAAAATATCACCATGAAAATCAGAAACTGCAAGGATATTTGCTGTAGCGACAATCATGCCGTAACCAATTCCTAAAGTAATTCCTGCAAATATTAAGCTATTAAAATTATTATTAATAATTTTAAGATTGGCTAATTGATAATAACTCCAGGCAATCAATAAAAATCCACTACCTACTAATAATCGCTTATTTAATTTCTTTATCAATAATGATGTAATAATTACTGAGAACATAACTGCAAGTGAATACGGAGTGATTAGTAACGCAGCGTGCATTTCGTTCTGATTATGAATTTTAGTTAGAAATGTTGGTATTAAAATTACAAATCCGCCAAGAAAGAAATTTGATAATAATAACGACAGACCAGCTCCGTTAAAGTTACGATTCTTAAATAATTTCATATTAATCATTGGATACTTTATTTTATTTTCTAACCAAATGAATAGAATAAATGCTAATAAAGCAGAGGTAAATAAAGTTACGGTTGTTTGTGAAGTCCAACCCCAATTATTTCCTTTAATTAATCCTAATGATAAGGTTGTTAAAGTAATAATGCTTAGTAAAGACCCAAGCCAATCAATATGATTTGCATATTTCTTCTCATTCGTTAAAGGTAAAACGAAGGGAAAGATAATTAAGTCGAGAATTAATAGTGGAATGTTCATAAAAAAGACCCAACGCCAACCCCAATATTGGGCAACGATACCACCGATTGCTGGTCCTAAAGCAACTGCTAATCCTTGAACACCTCTAAGCACAGCTACTACTTTATTTCGATTATTTTGATTACTAATTTCTAATCCGATTACCATGCTAGTAGGGATAATAATGGCAGCCCCGATACTTTGAATGGCTCTTGACATCAGCATAAATGTCAAATTAGAAGATATACCAGTTAAAAAAGATCCAATACCAAAAATGGTAAGTCCAATCAACACAAATTTATTTCTACCAAATTTTTCTGCTAATTTACCAAAAGGGATGATCAAAGCAGCGAATATAATTGTGTAAATATTAATGGCCCAAGACAAATTGCTAAGGCTATTGTTAAATGCACTTTGAATTTCCGGTAAAACAATAGTCATAATTGATACATCCATCATACATAAAAGGTTGCCAATTACTAATACTGGTAATACATATTTTAAATTATTTTTCATCTAGTTCCTCCCAATATTATTTTTGATTTGGCACGTGTCGGGTTTTAGTATAAAACAAAAAGGGTGAAAAAATAGCCTTTTGAAACAAGTGCTACATAAGTAGTCAAACTGTGACAGAAGAGGAATTGTAGATGAATGGTAAAGAAAAAATTGTCCAGCAATCGAAGCATTGGTTAGTAGAATCATTACTCGATTTATTAAAACAGGAGAGTTATCAAAAAATTACTGTTAAGGCTATAGCTTTAAATGCTGATTTATCACGGCGAACGTTTTATCGCTTTTTTAAGAATAAAGATGACTTATTAAAGTATTATGGTATTTGTTTGATTAATGAGTATTGGGATTTTATTAAAAATCAAAAAGATATTACTTTTGCGCAGATGTTGAATGCATTTTTTAATTTTTGGTGGGATAGACGTAATAATATTCACGTATTGATTAAACAAAATCTATTTATCCCATTATTAACGCAAGTAACCAAACAAACTTCAAAATACGTAAGGATTTATGACGTTAATTTTGGTTGGCATGTTAATAATATTTCTGCATCTGAAGAAAATATTATTATGGAATTTTTACAGGTGGGTATTGGAATGTAATAAATAATTGGTTAATAAAGGATGATCCACAATCCCCACAATCCCCACAAGTAGTTGCTCATTCGCTGTTACAAGCATTGAAAAAGTTAAATATTAAATAAAAATAAGACACAAAAAACCTGTAATTCTTATAATTGAGAATTACAGGTTTTTTAGCTAACTAATCAACTGATTTTAAAGCTTCCAGCA
>CALFRW010000047.1 GCA_937919135.1 uncultured Haloplasmataceae bacterium | reverse complement strand
ATTATAACATAAATCAAATTATAAAATATATAATTTATTATTAATTATTATAACCAAGTAAAACAAATAAAATCGACCTCAACAAAGTGACGGAAATCACTTGCTGAGGTCAAATAAATCCTTACTCATATGATTTCAAAGCATCAATCATATTAATTTTTCTCGTTTGCGGTAAAGAGATAAAATATACAATACCTAAAAACAAAAATGAAGCAACTACTGTATATAAGTAACTTGGCCACCAGATTGTATTGTATAATACTATCCCATCTATAACAACCCTGCTAATGATAAAAGAATGGAGCCCTTTACCAACTAGTAATCCGAGTAAGATTGCAACTGTTGAAACAATAAGTGTTTCTCTAAATACGTACCCTGATACTTCAATTTCTTGATATCCCAAGACCTTTAAAGTTGCAATTTCTCTTTTTCTCGTATGCACATTAATTAAAGTTAAATTATAATTTATTATTATTGCAAGTGCACTTGAAGCAACTACTAAAACAATAATAATACTATTCATACTATCTGAGGTGTTATTAAAGGAATATTTTAAATCTTCATCAAACATTACTTTTAAGATATTTTCATTTTTCTCTAGTTTATTTCTTAATTCTTGATTTACAGCTGTACCAGTTTTCACATAAACCTTATTATACTTTATCTCAACAACATCTTCTAAAAGATCCTTAGATATATAAATATTATTACCCAAATAATATTCTTGAATATTTGTTACCTTTAAGTCTATATCCACATCATTAACTTTTAAACTTAGATTATCTCCCACTTCTAAATCATTTTTCATCGCAAATTGTTTGGTAACTATAACAGAGTTAGCACTCATATTAAATTCCTGATCTTTTTTAGTTCGAAAAGCAATAAAATCATTGATTCGATTAATATCTTCGGGGACAATTATACTTATATAAGCATTACTTAGATATTGCGCATTACTAGCCATGATATAAATAGATTCATAGTCGCTTATTTCTGATAATTCTTCAGTATATGGGTTGATATTAATCTCTAAATCGTAATGCATCATTTCCTCAAACTGATATTTACCAGCTAAATCAACTGAGTCTTTAATCCCAAAACCAGCTAATAACAAGGCTGTGCTTCCACTAATCCCTAGTAGTGTTAATATAAGATTCTTTTTATGACGAAATATATTTCTTAAAGTAGATTTATATTTAAATTTTAATTTTTTCCAAATAAAGCCGATCCTTTCAAAGAATATCTTTTTCCCAGGCTTTGGTGTCTTTACCTTAAGCAATTCTGTTGGTTTTTCATTTAAGACCTGTGAAACAGAACTAATTGTAACTAAAGCAACAGATATGATCATTGAAAAGGAAATTATGGAAGTAATTCCCCAATAATATTTGATATTAAATGGTGGTAGATTATAAATAGTTTCATAAGCATTATAAATTATTGCGGGAATAAAGTAGACACCAAGACCAATTCCGATAATTGCTCCTAGACCAGAAGAAATAAGAGCATATAAGATATATTTACCCATTATTCTAAACTTACCATAACCAAGTGATCTTAATGTGCCAATTTGTCCTCGTTGATCTTCTACGATTCTTGTTACACTTGCCATTGACACTAATATTGTTATTAACAAAAAGAATAAAGGAAATATTAAGGCAATCGCTTCTACAATCTTTACATCCGATTTATATTTTGCGAAAGATTGATTAAGATTTCTTGTGGTAAAATAATAATCACTATATTCATGTTTTAATAAATCAACTTTATCATTAACAAAGGTTTCATAATTATCAGCAAAAGTTGCATAGTTTCTAGCATCTTTTAATGTTGCAGCAATATGTGTATATTCTACTTTATCAAGCAGCTCATTGTCTGCATAAATAATAATTTCAATTGGTCTTTGTTCTTGTTGTGATATTTCCTCCACAAAAGCAAAGTACCAGGGATTATGAACTATACCTACTACCCTTACTACTTTATCCATAAAATGAGTTTCGTATCCTAAAGGCACATCAATTAAAAATGGTTGCTTTCTTTCGATTACGATTTCAATTACATCATCTGATGTTGTGGGAAAACGTCCTTCCACTAAAGTAAGTTTATTTACATTAATATCATTATTAAAATCAACAACATTTATTTTAGCAAGATGTGTTCCATTTTTAAACTCGACATCACTATCAAAAGAATAAAATCCAAAAGTATCTTCTATTAGTTCATTTTCTTTAAATCCATCTAATACATCTTCAGTAAAAGGACTTCCTTGGACAATAATATCCGCTGCATTTACATTGTTAAAATACTTTTCGACACTAAAATGCATATTAGGTGCAGCTGTTAACAAGCCTACAGAAAAACCAACACCTAATATAACTATTAAGACAATAGCAAGCAACTTAGGAAGAAGCTTACCCATGTCCTTAACAATATACTTTTGATATTTCTTCATTACCAAATCACCTCGTCGATATGCTTTGGATGATCATTGATAAACATATCACTAACTTTTCCATTTCTTACTTGAATAACTCGGTCAGCCATTTCTGTAATCGCATGATTATGAGTAACAATAATTACTGTTTTTTTATTAATCCGCGAAGCTTCACTTAAGAGTTTTAAAATTGATTTCCCAATTTCGACATCCAAGGCACCAGTAGGTTCATCACATAATAGTATTTTAGGATTCTTTGCCAGCGCTCTAGCAATTGAAACTCTTTGTTGTTCACCACCAGATAATTGCGAAGGAAAGTTATTTACTCTATCTTCCAATCCAACTTGCTTTAATACATCTAGGGGGTCATGTGGAGATGAACATATTTCAGTTGCTATTTCTACATTCTCTAAAGCAGTAAGTTGAGGCATTAAATTATAGAATTGAAAAACAAAACCAACATCATAGCGTCTATATAATGTTAAATGTTTTAAGTTTAGCTTACTTATATCGTTACCATCGACAATAATCTTACCATCATCAATTGTATCCATACCCCCAAGCGTGTTAAGGATAGTTGTTTTCCCTGCACCACTAGGACCCACGATAACGCAGAGTTCACCTTCTTGAACCTCAAAGTTTACTTTATCATTAGCTTTAATAATTTGGTTGCCAAGTTGATAATACTTACTAACATCTTTAAACTCCACCATTATTTTCATAGTCCAGCCTCCTTTACTTTATTTAATAAATTTGCGATTTGCTCGATTAAGTTAATCGCATCTTCTTCTCCTAAAACTGTAAAAACCTGATTAAAATATTCATCTGCAATATTTAATTTAATTTCAAACATCTGCTTACCATATTCAGATAAATTAACGATTATACTTCTTCGATCACTTTTATTTTCTTTAGTTTCAATATAATTTTTATACTTTAATTTATTTATAATTGCGGTAACCCTTCCTTTAGTGATTTTTAATTCATCACTTAAATCCTTAGGGGCCATGGGGCCATTCATTAATAATCTTAACATTAAGGCGTCTTCTCCTTGAACAAATGTAGTTATATAACTTACCATTTTAATTTTTGATATTTCATATAAATACAGCAAAAATTCATCTTTCAATTTTTTAATATTTTCATCCATATTATTCACCTCAATATAGTTTATACTGTATACTATATTATATCACGAATATTTATCTTGTAGATTCAAATTGTTGCTTTTAAACAAAAAAACTCAAACAGGTGATTTTATCACGTGCTTAAGTTCTATCTTATTAATATATAATTAAATTTAAACCCACTCAAAGTTGTCTTTTCCAGCACCTAAT
>CALFRW010000046.1 GCA_937919135.1 uncultured Haloplasmataceae bacterium | reverse complement strand
TAGCGTATTCACCAACAATATGAATCATTTGTGTTTTTTGTTCATAATATTGTTTCAGATTTTTATAATCCTCAATTTTATAACGAATTTTATTATCTTTTTCTAACCGTTCAATATTTAGAGGATTATATATTACTAAGAATCCTCCTTCTATTTTAAGGGCTCCAATTCTAGTAAGATAGTACAAAGCGCTTTCAATATCCTTAATTGTCGTAGATTCTTTAAATAACTGAGCTTCATAATCTTTCTTTAATCGCAGTACCGAAAAGGTAAGTTCTTTTTTATTTTGGCTAATACTTTCTAACTTCTCGACAATAAATCCTGCGATATCCCATATTTTTTCTAACTCGCTTTCCAGTTTATCTTTTGTCTCTAGGATTTGAATTATTAAGTGGTCTTTTAAAAATGGAACGGTATTTCTAATCACAAATTTTTTTATTGACCAATAATTTAGAATTTTTCTGATATTATTTGGATTTACTTTTTTAATGCCTTGTTCTTCAGCTTGTTCATTAAGTGCTTTAATATTTAATACCTTTTTCTCTAAAGGCATTTCTTTCAATAAAAACCTTTCTAAGTCACGAAAATCATGTAAGATATTCATTGTTTTTACCAGTGAATTATTTTCATCTATATAAACGGTCAAATCTTTTTCATCTTTTAAAACATTAGCTTCCCGAAGTTTTTGAATAATATCTAGCACTTCAGCTTTTTTTATACCTAAATGATCGGATATATAATCAACTCTTGCTTCTGCGATTTCACTTGAATTTTGTTCTCTATTTCGATTCGATATTAATTTTTTGATTATTCTTATTGCCTTAACTTCTGAATTTGCATCAAATAGTTGTGATGATTTTATTTTAGTAGTTGCTTCCATAACATTTCTTACTGAAATACTACTAGCATACACCCGTGGCATATTATGTCTGCGTTTAATATATCCCGAATTTTCTAATGCTGCAATTGCGGTTTTAACACGTGTTTCAATATCTAACACACCATCATCCCAACCCGCATTTCTAGCAATTTCTAAAGCTGAATTAGACATGCGTAAACGTGTTTTTGTGGCAGCTTTAATCGCTTTCCATACTTGTTGAATTTCTTGTAAAGATAATTTTGTTTGATTTAAAAGCATAAAGTGTTTACTTAAATCTTCTTCATTAAATAAAACAAAACAATTTGCAGATAGTTCTTGGTCTCGACCAGCTCTACCTGCTTCTTGAATATAATTTTCAAGTGAATCGGATATATCATAATGAATTACCATACCAACATCTTTTTTATCTACACCCATCCCAAAAGCAGATGTGGCAACCATTATATCAACATTACCATTAATGAAAGCTTCTTGGTTATCAATCCGGTTATTTTTTTCCATCTTACCATGATATTCTCGCGAATTATAACCATCATTATTTAGCCTCTCAGATAATTTTTCTGCTTTCCTCGTCCGAGAAACATATATAATTGTTGGACATTGATAATTATCTAATAATTCTCGCATCACATGATATTTTTTGCTTTCTTCAGTTCTTATGACCTTGTAGCGCAAATTTTTTCTTCCCGAACTTGTCTGAAAAAGTTCTAAATCTAAATCTAACTGATTTTTAAAATATTTCATAATATCATTAATTACATTCTGTTTAGCGGTCGCTGTAAAACAAGACACAGGAATTTTCTCAGTTAAATTTTTTTTAGTTTGTAATTGTTTGATAAATTCAGCAATATACATATAATCAACACGAAAATCTTGTCCCCAAGCAGAAAAACAATGCGCTTCATCAATCACAAAACGACTGATTTTCCGACCCAATAAAAGTCTTTCAATGGTATTAGACCTTAATGATTCAGGTGAAAGATAAAGTAGATAAGCCTCCCCTTTTTCAATTCTTTCAAACGATTTAGCTCGTTCAATTGGATCGAGAAGACCATTAATAGTAACTGCTTCAGTTATATTCTTCTTTTCTAGATTTTCAACTTGATCCTTCATTAGTGATTGCAGTGGTGAGATAACCACTGTTAGTCCTTTAATATTCCTTCCAGCCATTAAAGCCGGAAGCTGAAAAGTAAGTGACTTTCCTCCACCAGTGGGGAATATTACCAGCAATGATTTATTTAGAACTGCAGCTTTAACAGCTTGTTCTTGTAAAGGAACTCCATCAAAGTCTCGAAATTTATCGAACTGAAAAATACTTTTTAGTCCAGTATATATATCAAGTTTATCGTTACAATAAGCACAACCAGTAACACATGGATTACCCCGCAACCTAAATATAATATTATCTACTAGTGGATATTGTTTCAATATCCATCTAGGGGTAATTGAGTAATCATCATCAACGTGTATAAGTGCTAACGAATAAGCTAATTCAACAGGTGAATTCTCGATTATCTCTTTTATGTTGACATTGTGACAAATTTTCCCAGGGAAAAATGTTTTTATGTCATAACAAATATCAGTTGTTGTTTCAGAAAAATTTAAATATTTAAAAAAACCACTAAACTCGCTTTGATTACTTAATAAGACATAAAAAATCTGCTTTAATTCAAGAGGTAATTTACGATACGCTTCAACTTCGTCATAAAAAAGATTTCTGGCTTTTTTAGCATCATTTAAAGGGTTATTTAGTTCATCAGTCTTAATTTTATCATCTTTTACTAGGCGATGATAAGGTTTTTTAGGAAATAAAAGCGGAGATAAATATAAGGTATCGATAAAGACTTTACTTATTGATGCATTTAAATATTTTAAATCATGATGGATAATATTGTGTCCACAAATAAAATCCACACTTAAAAGAAAGTCTATTAATCGACTTAATGTAACCTCATGAATCCATTCGCCGTTAGATTTTATTGCTCCAAAGTCGACGATTTTTTTTGTCTCCATAGATACTTCAGTATCAAAAAAAGCGATATTCTTCATAAAAAATCCCTACTTATTATAATATTTGACTATATTATACCAAATTTTGTCTGTTACTGCTATAATCTACACTAAGTAGAGTAAACTCGCTTTAAAGTATGTGTTTATTTTTCTATTAATTGATATAATGAAGATAAGGAGGAGTTATTATGAATCAAAAAGCTATTGGCGAATTCATCGCTAAATTACGAAAAGCAAGAGGAATGACACAACAAAATTTAGCTGATAAATTACATGTCTCAAATAAAACAGTAAGTAAATGGGAAAGAGGAGTTGGAATCCCTGAGATTACCACCTTTGTCGCATTAGCTGAAATTTTTAATATAAGTGTCGACGATTTAATAAATGGTCAAAGTCAAGATAAGCCTCTGATAAACAAAGGACCAAACCAAATTAAACATTTGATAAATAATAAAGTAAAACACTTTGAGGTTATTACTTTACTTAGTAGATTAGGGATGATAATTGGGTTTATTTTAATGTTAACAATCGGTTATACGACTTTTCGTCCCATCTTAGCAGGAGGAATTGCGATTACAATTTACATTATATCTATAGGATTATTATTTTTCGCGAAAATAACTTTAGTTAATTTTATTAATTTTGATGATGCGTTAGATAGAATTCAAAAGCAGCAATTAAAATATTTAAACATTAAGAAAACTTTCTATACATTTCTACTTTTATCTAGTTTAGTTATTTTAAGTTTACCGATATTAATAAATGCTCCAACTTATGGAATATTAACAAAAGTAAATTATTTAAATCAGTTGCCTTATCTCTTAATAAATATCGTAATAATTAACGTAATTTCACATTTTATCTATCACTACATCCTTACAAGGAAGGGTTACCACCAGACATACCGCTGTAAAAATTATCTTTATGGTATTTTAATCATTATTTCTTTTATTACTCCATTAATAACTAATCACTTATTCCCCAAATATATCGTTTCTGACGCTTTAGAAACCTTAACATATAATAATAATAGCAATGAATATCATGAGCTACGGACATGGGATGATTTTTACCACAATTATTATACAACTAACCAATATGAGATAATTACAATTAATAAAGAAAAGCATTATGAATATAATAATATAATTCTTCCAGTTAAAAAGGGAGAAAAATATCTTCCGATTTTTGATAATTATATTTCAATTTCTAAAATAGATGATAATTATAAGATTACCTATCATCCCCTCACTAAAGCTCCAATATCATTAGATTATTACTGCAGCATATTGTTGTTTCAATATCTGCTAGGCGCAGTTTTATATGGTATCTGGAAGTATACTAAACCAAAACACTTCAATACATACTAAAAAAGCTTGCCATGCAAGCTTTTTATCATCATATACCTTTTTTATCGATTTTGAGATTATATAAATATAGTAACAACTATTTTTTTACAGATAGATAAATGAATCCTTCTGTTCCATTAAATCGATAAATATCGTAATCACCATAAACATTTCCTATTGTATATTTATTTTTATTCCAATCAGTTAATTCAAATGAATGTAGTGTTTCATTATTATAATTAATTAATTTAGCATCATAGAAATTATTTTCATTTCTATTTATATTGTAGGTATAAATTAAATTATTATCTAATAAGTCAGAACTTCCCTCGATAAATGTGCTATTATTATCTAGGTCAACGATAACATATCTACTGTTAACCATGGCTAAGGTTTTACCTTGATAAAATTGATTGAATATAATACTATAGTTAAATGGTATCACAACTCTGCCATTATAATCAATTGCGCCATATTTTCCATCTTCAGAAAAAATAATAATTTTCTCTGATGGTACAACCGAATAAATATCTGGCAACATAACTATTGGGGTTAAATCACCATCATATAAAATAGAATCATCTATTATATGATCTTCATCTAGTTTTCTTAATGAATCAATGTTAATTCCTGATACGTCTGCGATAATTTGACCCTTATGATTAATTACAACATCATATATTGGATTTGTAATTAACAATTTGGATTCTATTTTATATATATTTGCCATGGCATACTTAATTATTCCAGATTGGTCTTTAAAACTATATATATCTTCAATTTGATAATCGACGTTTAATAGTTTTTCCTCTCCTGTAAGTAAATTTATCGTTTTGGTATAAAGTAAATATTTTTTTCCTTGTTTTATAAACGAATAGTTTTCAGCAAATTGGTCTAATTCATAGACTTTTTGATATATCATATGACCATTTAAGATAGTACCTTCTATGTCTTCAAAATCAGGTAAATTAATTTTCTGTACTAATTTATCAGTTTCTTCATTATAGACATTTAAGCTAGACATGAATGAAAAATAATACCCTGGCAAACCATAATCTGCTAAGTCTAATTTATATATTTCATTTTCATATATATCGCCATGCTTATAACCTAGGGTTACAAGTTCTTTTTGTTTTGTTCCCGGATTAACTTTATAAATATTGTGCTCTGGTTGTAATCCTGCTTCAAAGTCTCCCTGAGTTAAACTTTCTACATGCTCATAATACACATATTCATCTTCGTTTATTTCTTCCTTTGATCCATAGACATCTACGTAATTATAATCATCTTCTTTTAATACCTCATTTCCAAAGATGTCATATACAGCGAATTGATTATCCGCCAAATTTCGGAAATAAATATATACGCCAAATATTGAATCTTGTTGGATTTCTACGTGATAATTCTCCCTTAAAGGTACTATTAATTTATTTTCTATTATAGACCAAACTCCAACCTTGTTATCATCATCGCTTACTATTAATAATCCTCTATCAGGACGATGGCTAGAAATAGTTAAATCGCCAATATTAATTAGTGTTGGTACAGCACCATGTATTTCATCAGTTTCTGCTTCATAAATATTATTGAACAACATTTCCTTTGATATATTCAAAGGATTAACCTTTTCTGTCGTTTTTTCATCATCTTTATTACACGCTACCACAAATATAAAGACAAAAATAATCGTAAATATTAATGATATTTTTTTCATCACAAAACCCTCCTATATCTTAAATAAACCTATAAAAAAAGTATATTTATC
>CALFRW010000045.1 GCA_937919135.1 uncultured Haloplasmataceae bacterium | reverse complement strand
AAGGTTCGCAACAACAAGACCAGGAACTTCTTCAATCGAAACTCCCTTACTTGTGAGATCAGTAGAAAACACATCCTGAAGATTAGAAGCTGGATCGGTACTAATGAGTAGTACCTTTTTGCCGTTATCAGCAAGGGTAACCGCGGTAGCACAGGCAATTGACGTTTTTCCAACGCCACCTTTACCAGTAAAAAACATATATTTGGTTAGGGGAATATTCTTTACATCAAAGTTGTTCATTAACAACAACCTCCGCTATTACAGCAGCACCCGCCACCACCTGATTTTTTTTCTTCACCAAGATAAGACTTCGGAACACCAAGCAATTCTGCAATCTCAGCATTTGTTGGATATCTCTTTATCATAAGAATCTTCCCATCCACTACCGTTGCAGGCAGTGAATCCACACCATCACCCATAATGAGCTTATTGATTTCAACGTTCTTGATAAATTCCTGAGGAAAGTTGTTAAGATTGTATCTTTTTACTTCCACACCATTCTTCTTAAGGTTGCTAAGTGCACTTGAGATACGAAGAAGTTCGGGGTCAACACCTACTCCGCAAATTCCAGTATCGCAGCACAAAGCTGGTTCGTAAATTTCCATCTTTTTCATGCCTTTCATCTCCTTTAAAATTTTTTATAATTTTTGATTGTAATAAGTTACTTATAGTAGTTCTGTTTTAGTTCTGGAAACCAGTGTTTTGTGTTATTTGCTATTTTAACGAGTATAAGCATTAGTGGTACTTCTGTTAAAACTCCTACAGTGGTAGCAAGAGCAGTAGGTGAAGTTGTTCCAAACAGTGCAATCGCTACAGCAACCGCAAGTTCAAAAAAGTTTGATGAACCTATCATACCTGCTGGAGCTGATATATTAAAAGGTAATTTAAGTGCCTTACATGCTAAATATGCAATAAAGAAAATCAAAAAGGTTTGAATCGTAAGTGGTACCGCTATAAGAACTATATGAAACGGATTACTTAGCAATGCTTCAGATTGGGTAGCAAATAATAATATTAACATAAGTAGCAATCCTGTCGTAGTTGCACCATCAAATTTAGGCAAAAATTTATTTTTAAAATACTCCTCACCCTTTTTATTAGTAACAAACGTTCTAGTAATAACTCCTCCAGCTAGAGGTATAACAACGAATAGCACTACTGATAAAATCAATGTATCCCATGGAACTGCCACATTACTAACACCCAGTAAAAACTTTACAATAGGTATAAAAGCAACCAAGATAATTAAATCATTTGTAGCTACCTGTACTACTGTATAGGCAGGATCACCTTTTGTTAAAGAACTCCATACAAATACCATTGCTGTACATGGTGCTGCACCTAAAAGCACAGCCCCTGCAAGATACTGTTTGGCTAGATCAGGTGTAATTAAGTTTTTAAATACTACATAAAAGAAAAAAGCAGCTAGTGCATACATAGTAAACGGTTTAATAAGCCAATTTGTAATCCATGTCGTATACAACCCTTTGGGGTTCTTGCCCACGTTTTTAATGCTCTGAAAGTCTACCTTCATCATCATTGGGTAAATCATAACCCATATTAATAAAGCTATTGGTATGGAAATATTGGCATATTTAAATTGATTTAGAAATGCAGGAACTCCTGGTAAATAATTACCAATCAATACACCTACAACCATACAAAGTAGTACCCAAACAGTTAAATACTTATTAAAAAAGTTAATTCCCTGTAATTTTTTATCACTCATAACAATGCCTCCTCAAATGCCTGTTTAGGTCATTAATTTTATTTTTTTTACTATTTGTGACTTTGTTGCTTCAATAACATATGAGGCAACATAGTCCACAATATTACTATTTGGTACCCAAGACATCAATATTTCCTTGCTATTTTCTTCCGCTGTAAACTTAATATCCTTAAAGCCAGCATTTTGCATCATAGTCCTAATGTTTTCTACATATTCTGCTCCAGCGACACAACCCGTCAACATTGTTAAGTCTTGTTTAATTTGTTCGGGCAGTTCCGCAGTAGCAACCACATCCGATATTGAAAGTCTTCCTCCGGGTTTTAGAACTCTATATGCTTCTTTAAAAACCTGTTCCTTATCCAAAGATAAATTAATAACGCAATTTGAAATAATAACATCTATCGACCTATCAGCTATTGGTAAATGCTCAATTTCACCAAGTCTAAATTCAACATTGGTGTACCCACTCTCTTTAACATTTTGTCTTGCTAACTTAATCATTTCAGGTGTCATATCAACACCTATGACATAACCGGTTTCGCCAACCTGCCTTCTTGCCAGAAAGCAATCAAAACCGCCTCCACTCCCAAGATCAAGGACCATTTCACCTTCCTTAAGAGCAGCTATAACCGTAGGATTTCCACATCCTAATCCCATGTTAGCTTCTGAAGGCACACTTAAAATTTCCTCTTCAGTATATCCAACTTTCATTGATGATTCAGAAGAGCTATTACAACTACAACCCCCGCTACAGCATCCTCCTGCTGAACTGTTGATCGCAATTTTTGCATAAGTCCTTTGTATTTGTTCTTTTAATTCATCATTGTCAGCCATGTATATACCTCCTTAACAACACCTGTTGTCAGATTTCATACTTTTGCACTTTTTGCAAATACAATCATCTTTCTCGCAGGTTATGCTAGTAAAAAAGGCTATGACATCATCTGCTTTTTCCTTATTAAGCGAATACCTCATCCATGCCCCGTCTCGTACTCCATTTACAAGTCCGCTTTCTGTTAATATTTTCATATGATAACTAAGTGTGGATTGAGAAATACTGAATTCTTCTAATATATCACATGCGCACATTTCTCCACATGATAGCATATCAATAATCTTTAACCGTGTTTCATCTGACATAGCCTTAATTGCAGGTACATATTCAGCATATGATCGCTCCATAAAATTACCTCCCTATATATTTATATGTATCAATGATATCGAAGGTTCTCAATATACTAAAATAATAGTATCAAGCATATCGATAGTTGTCAATATGTATTAAATAAAATTCGTAAAAAAGTTACAGACAAAAAGCACACCCTCAAAACATTTATTGTTCAAAGGATGCGCTACATTATCAGCTCTAATCAATTTTCAACACCAGAATGTATTTTTAATCCCTTTGTATTCAACAGTCTATCTAAAAATTTATAATAATCTGATTAATCCACTTGATGATTAAGATGTCTAACAGCATTCATATTTCTTAATGTTACCATCCATCACAACTAGTTTTCCTTAATAATTCTAGTTATAATTATCTATAAATAATACAATTTGCAAAAGGTTAAATAGATAATATTTGTACCGAGGATAATTGACATCTATCCTCTCAAACTCAATCATATTTTTTTTTTGGTCATTGGATATAATAAAAAAGGGTTTCCCAGACATTGGAACCTCTAGTTTTATTACTATGAGAGTCGTCTAACATCGGAAAACATTTTTATACATGGACATTTTATTAACTTCAATTTTCTTGACATCAATGTAAGCGTAAAACTTACCGCGTCTGTTAGTCCCAATTAATATATGAGATAATCCTTTTATCAAATAAATGATA
>CALFRW010000044.1 GCA_937919135.1 uncultured Haloplasmataceae bacterium | reverse complement strand
AGATGCTTTTACAAAAAATCGATCAATCGGGCTCGCCCCAAGGTGAGATAATGCTGGAGCCAAGCTTGGTTAGAAGGGGAACAACCAGGTAAGGCAAATAAAAATTATTAATTTTAAGCCAGGTCATATTTTATGATTTGGCCTATTTTTATACTAATTATGGGATGCACTTTACCAAATATAGTATAAATAAAGCACAAAAAGTGAGGTTGAAATTATGGCAAATCCAATTTTAGGATATTTAGATAACCAAAGAATTTCAATTAACGAAGTTTCTAAAAAAAGTGGTGTTGCGGTTAGCACACTTGACAATGCTGTTAAGAAGTCGATTGAAAGTTGGTCAATCAGGACTTTGGATGCTTTTGCGCTTGCTTTAAATGAAAAGCCCGGTGATTTATTGAACAAATTGCAACCTAATCCATATACTTTAAATATTAAGGATGGTAAGCAAACCATCCAGGGAGTTTACATCCCCGATAAAGAAATGTACCAGCAGATAAGGTCTGCAGTCGAAGACAACCACCTTGAAGGCTGGAACCCAACTTCTAAAGATGTTAAGTTTCTTTTGAAAAATGCCCTTAATCCCAATCCTAAAGATATGGAAAGAATTGATCGCATTTGGAATGAGGGAAGATGAGTTATTATAAAACATTTGATGATACACTTTTGCCAAATGAAACATTAAAAAATAAGCTGAATATTACAGATGAAAAGATTCTAACAATAAAAAAAAATACAACAGCTGCACTTCATGAAGTGGAATTTTTAAAAAGTAAAAAGAAAATTATATCAATCAACGATTTATATAAAATCAATGAAATTTTGTTTGGTACCTTATATTCTTGGGCCAGTAAGAAGAGGACTTATCCTTTAAGAGAGGGTGACCATGACTTCATGGATTTTCGCTCTTTTGGTCAAGCAGAAATATATATAAATAAATTACTGGAATCCGATAATAAAAAGGATGAACTAAGTAACTTGGACTATGCAAAATTGCTGGATTTTATTAATGATATGCATCCCTTTAGAGAAGGAAATGGATCGTACATTTTTGCAGTGCTTAGCAGCTAATCATGAACAGGTAATCGATTATCCAAGAAACAACGATCAATTGATTAAGGCGCAAAATAACGCAAACATTAAGAAAGAGGCACAGTTGATAAGTATTCAGGATACTCCTACCCGTGAAGCGGTTTTTAAAGAATTAGCATTAATGCGCCGAGAAAAGATACAGCATAATAAAGTTTAATTGATTGCTTTAAAATAGAATATTAAATATATGGATAGCTTTGATAAAATATCAGGGCTATTTTTTTAAAATAATTCTTGACTTAGAGTTAACTCTAAGGAATATGCTTAATTCGAATCAAGAGAGGAGCGGAACTATCAAGTGGAGAAAAAATATAAAATTAGTGAATTTGCTCATTTAGTTGGGCTTTCGCCTTACACCTTGCGCTATTACGAGAATGAGAAATTAATTACTCCCACCGCTATGATAATGGTCAGCGTTACTACACTAACCATGATATTCGTTGGGTAGGCTTTTTACTGCACCTAAAGGGATGCGGTATGAGCATGAACGAAATTAAGGAATATGTAAAATTGCGCAGTCAGGGTGACAGCACTATCCCGCAACGAAAGGCATGGTTGCAGAAGGTTAAGGCAAACAGCTTGTCTAAAATAAAAGAAATGCAATTTCATCTGAAAATTTTATCCCACAAGATTGATTGGTATGATGGCAAACTAAACAATTGTGATTATGGTAGTTTCGCTGAATATTTAGATAGGTTCGAGAAGAAAGGAAAATAAACTATGAGTGTTAAAGGCAAAGTAATTATTATTACTGGAGCTTCTTCTGGTATTGGTGCTGCGAGTGCACAATTATTAGCAAAAAACGGAGCTAAAGTTGTTTTAGTTGCCAGAAATGAAAGCGAACTACAAAAAGTTATGGATAGTATCAATCAAAATGGTGGTCAAGCTATCTATCAAAGAACGATGTAACTAATGCACAAGATTTACAGAATTTAGTTAAATTAGCTCAATCTAAATTTGGTAAGTTAGATGTAATTTTTAACAATGCAGGAATTATGCCTAACTCAGCGATGAGTGCCCTTCATACTAAAGAATGGAACCAGATGATTGATGTTAATATCAAAGGCGTTCTGAATGGTATTGCCGCTGTAATGCCAATCTTTACTAAGCAAAAATCAGGGCAAATTATTACCACTTCTTCTGTAGCTGGAATTAAAAGTTTTGAAAATTCTGGAGTATATGGTGCAACTAAATATGCTGTTAGAAATATTATGAATGTTATTCGTATGGAAAGTGCTAAAGAACAGACAAATATTAGAACCACTACCTTGTATCCAGCTGCAATTGCGACTGATTTATTAAGCACCATTACTGATCAAACAACCAAAGATGGGTTAGATAAATTGTATAAGAATTATGCTATTACTCCAGATGCAGTTGCCAGAGCAGTTAATTTCGCTATAGAGCAACCTGAATCGGTTGATATAGCTGATATTACAATTTATCCAACTAAACAAGAAGTATAAGAAAGGAAAAAATATGAAAAACGAAAATGTTAAAAAAGGGATTATATTTCCCTTAGGTAAAGAAAACGTTGCTTATGCTAAAGACTTTATTGGTAAAAGTTATTTAGAGCCCTTAGTCAATGATCCTAAAGTTAATGTTTCTGTTAGCAACGTTACCTTTGAACCAGGATGTCGGAACAATTGGCATAAGCACCATAACGGTTTTCAAATCTTATTGGTTACTGGTGGTGAAGGCTGGTACCAAGAAGCTGGTAAGCCAGCTCGCTTATTAAAACCCGGTGATGTCGTTGTTACGCATAATGACGTTAAACATTGGCATGGTGCTACTAAGAATAGTTGGTTTTCGCACATTGCAATTACTGCGGGAAAAGCTATTTGGTTAGAGCCGGTAATGGATAAACAATACGAAGAAGTTGCGAAAGGAGCAAATAAATAATGAAGAAACAAACAGCAGGACGCGATAGATTAGGTGACTTTGCACCTAAGTTTGCGCAATTAAATGATGATGTTTTATTTGGAGAGGTTTGGTCACGTGAAAACAAAATGTCTGCACATGATCGTAGCCTAATTACGGTAGCTAGCCTTATAACCCAAGGTGTGCTGCAACTAAAGGATCATATAAAAATCACTAAGAAAAATGGTGGAATTGATTACTCAATTAGCCTTTTATGCTGGTTGGCCAAAAGCATGGTCAGCCATGAATTATGCAAAAGAAATTTACACAAATAAATAAAAATTAATAGCAGCTTTGATAGATTGTCAAAGCTGCTTTTTTGTACATTGGAAATAATTTTTTATGATTAAATTTTAATTTTTTGCTTATAAGCTAATTTCTCATTTTCGTAATTGAGCATATGCGTATCAAAATTGTCAATTTTGTAAGATAAATAATTTAAAGTTTTTTCTACTTCTCTCTTTTGTTTTAATAACGTGTTTTTTTGTTCGATTAATAAGTTTTTTCTCTTCCCTGATTTAAAATTGAAGTGCAACACAAATAGAACTTAAACAAAAAGGTCA
>CALFRW010000043.1 GCA_937919135.1 uncultured Haloplasmataceae bacterium | reverse complement strand
CGGCCATGAGTCTGTTGGTGAAATTATTGAAATTGGAACAAATGTAAAAGATTTTAAAGTTGGAGACAGAGTTGTAATTCCATGTACTACACCAACTTGGAAACATCCCGATATCCAAGAGGTACCTCATCAAGATGCAGGTGGATTAATGACTGCGATTAACTTTTCAAGTTATGAAGATGGAACATTTGCGGAAAAAATTAAAATCCGTTCAGCAGATATGAATCTTGCAAAACTTCCTGAAGGGATATCACTTGAGTCCGCGGTTATGGCAACAGATATGATGACAACTGGATTTTATGGACCAGAATTAGCTGATGTTAAATTTGGTGATACGGTAGTTGTTTTCGGTATTGGACCTGTTGGTTTAATGTCTGTAGCGGGAGCCAAATTACGCGGTGCTGCCAAATTAATTGCTGTAGGTACAAGACCTAATTGTGTTAAACTAGCGAAAGAATATGGTGCAACAGACATCGTTAGTTATAAAGAAGGTAATCTTATTGACCAAATAATGACATTAACTAATGGATTAGGTGCAGATTGTGCAATCGTCGCTGGTGGTGGAGTTGAAGCCCTAAATAATGCTATTGCTGTAGTAAAAGCAGGAACTGGAAATGTTGCAATGCTTGAAGTGATTACTGAAACTGATACAATTTCTATTCCTAATGCCTATATAGCAGGCTTCCTATCACATAAAACTATTAAAGGGGGACTATGCCCTGGTGGAAGAAGGAGAATGGAAAGACTTCTAGCTCTTATCGAAACAGGACGGGTTGATCCTAGTAAAATGGTTACTCATAAATTTAAAGGTTTTGACTCTATTGAAGAAGCATTTCATCTTATGAAGAATAAGCCAAGAGATTTAATTAAACCAATAGTAATTATAGATTAAAAATATAATTAATAAAACACCACCTATTTAAATAGCTGGTGTTTTTAAATCATACTTCAATACATACTCCTCACCATCAATCTCACCTGTTTCATAAAAACCCACTTTCTTATACAGGTGAAAAGCTGGTTTGTTAATTGGCGAACAATACAAATAAATATAATCGTACTTTTTACTATTCAAACAAGCTTTAATAATCTTAATCAGAGTTTCATAACCAAAGCCCTTATTTTGGTGTTCTTCAGCAAACATTAGTCTCCATATTCCTAACTCTCGTTTCTTTTCATCGACTTCAAACATTATAAAGCCTACTAAATTATCATCATTATAAAGAGCATAGGGCAACGTATGATCATGATATAGCCAGGCTTCAGCTAATGAGTATATATTTTGAGCGCAAAATGCTCCCTTAGGTAACTTCAAATTAATAATATCAGAAAAATTAGCTTCATTAATATCCCTAAATCTAATCAAATAATCATCTCCTTTTAATAAGTATAATATTTTGTTCAATGTTTTTTTGTCGATTTTTGTCGAAAAAAACACAAAGGGATAAAAAAATAGACCTCATAGAGGTCATTTTTTATTGCGCCTTTACTTGTGATTTTTTTACAACATACCCAAGTTTCTTTATCGCGTTTTCAATCTCATTAATTGAAATCTTTTGATCATCAAAGTTCAATTTTACTTTACTTGAGTTAAATAATACCTTTAGACTTTCCTTTTCGATACCAGTTAATGATTTAACTGCGTTTTCAATCTTTTGTAAACATGATGGACAAGTTAATGTTTCCAACTGAATAGTTGCTTTTTGCATTTTTTATCTCTCCTTAATTTTATTCCTATTTATATAATACACAATAATTATTTATTTTGAATTGATTTACATCAAATTTTTCTATTTTTCCCGCTTAATCTATAACGAAGTAATCTCATACCATTTAAAATAACAACTAAGATACTTGCTTCATGAACTAACATGCCGATAGACATGTTCATCCATTCACTGAAAAATACACTAGCTAGAAGGACTAAGACAACACCTACAGCGATAAATATATTTTGGCGCATATTATTTGCGGTTGCTTTTGTTAAACCTAGAGCATGAGGTAAACGACCAATATCAGAATTCATTAAAACAACATCTGAAGTTTCGATTGCTACATCTGTACCGCTTCCCATCGCAATCCCAATTTTTGCTAGAGCAAGTGAAGGACTATCATTTACTCCATCACCAACAAAAGCAACAATATGACCTTTTCTTTGTAATTCATCAATCCGGTTAGCTTTATCCTCTGGCAACATATGTCCATGAGCTTCTGTAAGTCCAAGTTCTTTTGCTACGAGATCGACAGTACTTTGATTGTCTCCTGATAAAACTACTAGATTTTTAACTCCTAATTTTTTTAACCTTTGTAGCTCAGCTTTTACACCAGGGCGAATTTGGTCACGAATACCAATAAGTAATTGTAAGATCCCATTAATTGATGTAAGAACTAGTGAGTTTCCGTTTTCTTCAAATCGGGTTATGTCCGCACGTACTTTTTCATTTAAGGTAACATTTTCTTGTTCCATTAGTGAAACATTTCCGACAGCAACTCTTTGACCCTCGACATAGGCAACAATTCCACCACCCTTAACAACATTTGTATTTTCAACTGGATAAATTTTAGTTTTTCCAATATGTTCTACAATTGCATTTGCTAATGGATGGTCAGATTCACTCTCTACGCTAGCAAGGTAACCTAATACTTCATCAACATTGTCTACATAAACTTCTGTTTCAGCTACTTTTGGATTACCGATTGTTAAAGTCCCTGTCTTATCAAAAACAATTGTATCAACTCTACTAAAGTCTTGAATAACTTCACTACCTTTTAAAAGTATACCATGCCTTGCTCCATTACCAATCCCAGCAACGTTCGAGACAGGTACACCAATTACTAATGCTCCTGGACATCCGAGAACTAAAATCGTAATAGCTAGTTCAATATCACGAGATATTAACCAAACAATAATTGCTAGTAGTAACACAATTGGGGTGTAATACTTAGAGAACCTATCAATGAATCGTTCAGCTTCTGATTTGGAGTCCTGTGCTTCTTCGACTAATTCGATAATCTTTCCAAAAGTAGTGTCTTCACCAACACGGTCAGCGCGAATTTGAATAGTTCCATTTTCTAATATTGTTCCAGCATAAACGCCAGAATCTTGCTTTTTATTAACTGGTACTGACTCTCCTGTAATACTTGCTTCATTAATATGACCTTCTCCAGTTAACACGGTACCATCAACAGGAACTTTAGCTCCTGTTTTAACTAGCAAAACATCGCCAACATCTACTTCGTCAACTTCTACTTCTTCAAACTCACCATTTTCCATTAGTTTTAAAGCATTCTCCGGTGCCATTTCTGTTAATTCTTTAATCGCAGAGCGAGTTTTATTTAACGTCCGTTGTTCTAAAAATGCTCCAAACAAGAATAAAAAGGTAACAATTGCGGATTCTTCGTAGTTCTTAATCACAAATGCCCCAATAACAGCAATTGTAACTAATACATCAATACTGACAACCTTTACTTTTAGTGCTTGATAAGCTTGGATTGCTATAGGAAGAACACCTAAGATCGAAGCAATGGCAAGAAGCCAAACAAAAATATCTATGTTATCAAAAGCTAGTTTACTGGTAAATGCTGTTATAATTAATATTGCACTAATTATTGTGATAAAATTCTTCTTTCCTAGTATAAACCTTTGCATAATATTTCTCCTCCTAACTTATTTTATAAATTTATTAAGCTCGATAAGCTTCATCTGATTCAGATAACATATTGTAGACAGCTTCATAACTTTCACATACATCATTTGGGACTGAATAATTATCTGTAATTTCACGTAACTTAGTGAATTCTTGATCTAAATCAGGTTTTTCAGTCCCTGCTGCTTTAGTCTTTTTAAGAATTTCAGCAAATAATTTATGAACCTCATGAAACTCAGGATGGTTATCCCCATGAACCCGTGCCACTATGGGTACATATTGTGCTAACTTTTTAAATTGGTTCTTCTTAACCTGATTAAATAATAATTGTTTTGACATCCAAATATACCTTCTTTCTTCTAAATTTTTATTAACTAACATCTGTATTGTAACTAATTTTGAAAGATAAAAAATTGATTAGCATCAAATTTTAAGAATTTAGTCTTCATAATATTGTTCCCAAAATATTTAGATTTTAGAAATAATAATTAAGAAACTAATATATGGTTGTTAATATCAATGATATTAGAACCTTTCATTAGTAAATCGTTTTTTAAAGGACGGTTATAATTTAATATGAGCAACAAAAAACATAATATAAAATAAAGGAAAGGAGGAATAAAATATAATGTCGAATCAAAATTATTCACCTCATAGGAAATGTAATCGTCCATTACCTATTAAGCCTAAAGTAAGAGTAATTAAAAAGTGCTTCTATAAAGATATATGCCATGAAGTTCCATGTCATACTCACTATATAAATCATACAATATACAGGCATAAATATATTCCCAAATATACTTGCTCTAAAGAAGAGACCTGTGAAGATATTCACTTGAATTCCCCTAAATGTTAATGATATCAGACTAGTTTAAAATAACATCATAATCCACCTTCCATTCTTTCAAAAGCCGTAAAAATAAAAAAACCTCTATTCCTAAAAAGGTGATAGAGGTTTTATCCAATTTTGTAATTGACATAAAAGCTTCTCAATAGTATAATCCTTATATACGCATATAGGTATATAAGGAGGCAAATCTATGAATGAATTAACAAAATTTTACAAATTATTATCTGATGAAACTAGAATTCGGATTCTAATGCTATTAAAACGACATAAACTATGTGTTTGTGAATTATGTGGAATTATGGAAGAAACTCAACCTAAAATATCAAAACATTTAGCTAAATTACGTGATTTAGAAATAATTAAAGATGAAAGGCAAGAACAATATATTTTTTATTCCCTAAATACTGATAATCCACTGTACTTATTAACATTAAATATTATCTATGATAAACTTGACCAGTTTCCAATTTTAAAAAAGGACTTTGAAAGAGGAAAGTTTCCTGAAAAGTTCTTTATAAGCGCAAAATCATAATTACTTGCTGGAGGTAAAAAATATGAGCCTATTTAAAATTATTTTTGAGTGGTTAAATAACCAATTACTAAAGATGGAATGGTTAAGTGAACTTATTCGCTTATTAGTTGAAAATATATTTGGACTTTCAGTAGATGAGCGATTAGGTGGAAGTATTCATTTTTTTATTTACGATATTATTAAAATATTTATCTTATTGTCTGTGTTAATCTTTATTGTTTCGTATATCCAAAGTTATTTTCCCCCAGAAAAAACCCAGAAAATTTTAGGAAAAATAAAAGGTATTAAAGGTAATATCTTAGGAGCTTTATTAGGCACAATAACACCATTTTGCTCCTGTTCTAGTATTCCGATTTTTATTGGGTTTACTAAAGCTGGCCTACCAATAGGTGTATCTTTTTCCTTTTTGATTTCATCACCCTTAGTCGACTTAGCCTCTTTATTATTACTTGCATCATTCTTTGGTTGGGAAATCGCCTTTGCTTACGTAGTAGTGGGCTTAATTTTAGCTGTTATAGGTGGGACAATAATTGATAAATTACATCTTGAAAATCAAGTTCAAGATTATGTAATCGATATAAAGAACCAAGCAAGGTTAGATAATAACTATGAAGATGATGAAATTGATCAATATCAAATGTCTAGAAAAGAAAGAGTAACTTATTCTAAAGACCAAGTTCGAGAAATTATTAATAAAGTATGGTTGTTTGTTCTAATTGGAGTTGGGATAGGCGCAGCTATTCATAATTGGATTCCAGAAGATTTTATTAATACAATCTTAGGAAAAAATAATCCTTTCTCAGTTTTAATAGCCGCATTTGCAGGAATACCAATGTACGCCGACATTTTTGAACATTACCTATTGCTGAAGCCCTCTATCTAAAAGGGGTTGGAATCGGTACAATCTTAACTTTTATGATGGGGGTTACCGCACTCTCAATCCCTTCAATTATCATGTTAAGTAAAGTAGTCAAGCGAAAATTGTTGACCATATTTGTCGCAATTGTTTCGATTGGAATACTAATTATTGGTTATCTGTTTAATGCTTTATCTTATATATTAATTTAAAAAGGAGGATTAAAATGAATATTAAAATACTTGGCTCAGGATGTGCAAATTGCGCACGACTTGAAAAAAACACTAAAAAGGCTATTGCCGAACGAGGTTTAGAAGCATCAATTGAAAAAGTAACGGACTATAAAGAAATAGCATCATTTAATATTTTACGAACACCTGGTTTAGTAGTTGATGGAAAAGTAGTTGCATCTGGTAAGGTATTATCAGTAGAAGAGATCAAAAAATTATTATAGTTTGTTACAAAACTTAATGCCACAAATACTTGGAAGAGTATCTGTGGCATTTTAATTGGTCACAATAATTTAATCATTCTAATTACATTAATTGTTGTAGTAGCAGATAATTTTCTTTCTTTTTCCATACCGTCTGCTTTAAAACCAAAATGTTTATAAAAATCTATCGTTTTTTTATTGGCTGATAAAACCCAAATTACAATTGAACTATAATCACTTAAAACCTCAAAGCAAGCATTTAATAATTTTCTTCCTATACCCAAACCTTGATATTGCTTTAATAGATAAATTGCGGTAATCTCACCTGCATTATTTAAGTCATCATCACGATATTTTGCATAACAAGCAAATCCAACGATACTGCCATCTACTTCAGCTACAAATGTATTATCAGGGTATTTCATGGCACTATCTATACATTTACTTAGGCTTCTTTTATCTAGGTATTCCTGATCTATGAGCCCTGAATAAGTTTCGTTCCATGAGTGATAATGAACAAATCCTCTTCCCTTAGAGTCATTGATGTTTGCCAAACGAATATTTATCATAATTTAACCTACCCTATGTCTAACTTGATTAACCTTCACTTTCTTCTAACCTTTCACATAATGTTTAGTCATTTCTTAATACTTGTCGCTGATGATTTTATGGTAACCTTATTTTTCTCTTTTACAGATCCATTTTAAAGAAATCAGATTCCTTCATTATTTTAATTTTACAGCCCTTTTCATTGTATTCAAGTGCTTTTTTTATCTTTCTTCCATATGTTCCATTAGAGTAAGCTTGACACTCCAAATCACCAACTAAAAGAACATCAGTTGATTTTTTTACAGTTAAGTCTATAATTCCCCCTTTATCAATTATATACTTTTCTACAACGGTCTTTTGTCCATGTGAAAAATTACCGCTTAGGCATACATGTTTATCATCAATAGAATACAATTGTTCTTTTAAAGAATCAACCGGATTTAACAAATCCTTTATAGTTTCGGTTATATAATCTGACTCCAACTCTGTTACAACATTATCTTTTAATACTTGCTCTAGTGTTTTAGTTAATTTATCAAACGGATAATGGCCTGATAAGTAAATATTATCATACAACCATTGTCTTAGATTTCTACATTCATCATCAGTTACAACTCCGTCAATTGCTATTCCCTTCATTATACCATTAAGTATTTGTGTTGCTAAAGTTATCGGAGAACTTGTTAGGATATTTAAATAGTTGCTTATTGTCGCTTGTAATGCTAAAATTTCATCCGTTGTAATCATCCCATCATCCAGGATCTGGTTGAGCACTTCCAATATAACTGCAATCTCTTCATAATTTGAATAATTGCTGTACTCTTTTTTCCACTCAACAATATATTCAACCTCTTCTGATGTAATTTGATTATCAATCGAAAAACCTCGTATTACTCCATAGAACTCACTGATAGATTTTCTTATATTTGGGTTCGATAGATATTGGGTAAATTGTTTGGTTTCATGTGGAATATATTTTTTAATGTGTTTTTCAATATCTATTGAGTAATTTTCTATAAGCACTTTAAATAAATCTGTGTTGGCACATGCATCATCAAATGCATTATGCTCAGAATCAATATCAATACCAAAATAATCACATAATGATGACATACTATAATTGGGGATAACATATTTTGGGACAAACTTTCTAGCTAAATCTAAGGTACAAATATAATAAAATTCTGGAATGTCAATATTGTATCGCCTCAAACTTTTAACTAAAGCATCTAAATCTGCTGATGCTACATTATGTCCAATTACAACCGCATTCGTAAAATATTGTTCAATGTCCTTCCAAACCTCTGGAAAGCTCAATTCATCCTTGACTTTGTCCTTAGTTATGCCATGAACTTTAATACAAAAATCATCAAAACCATCTTCAGGGTCAATGTATATATTTCTTTCTGGATAAAATGGCTCACCGGTATTGTAATCTTCACACACTAGCCCCAATTGACATATTGATTTATTATTTGAATTGGCATACTCAACATCAAAGTAAGTTACCTTATTCATAAGTCAACTCCTCCTAAATATTTTTAATCATTACCTAGGATCAAATCATTATATAAAAATGCATTAGTTGACTTGTATGACCACTATTACTTAAACTATTAATAAACTACTACTAAGTTGATCCTATCTCAAATACCTCATATTCATTAGAATTTGATATCAATATTATAACATTTATTTTACACAATCTCTATAATTATTACAATATATTTAGGACTTTCATGTTTTTTATCGTAAAATCTACATAAAAGAAAGTAATATCTATCACATTTATAGGCAAATGTTTTTACAATGAATATTATATAAGGACAAAATGAAAAGGAGAAAAATATGACAACATTTAATTCTTTTAAAGGTATTATCACAATGATTGATGAATTTTACATTGGAACCCCAAAAGAAGAAGGCTGTTATAAGTTAATGACTATTCAAAATAATGATAGTAATATTGTCAATTTTGTTATTTCACCGCATACATTTTTTGTCGATTACTTTATGATGAATATTGGTGATTTAGTTGAAGGTTTTTATGATGCAAATGCACCTGTTCCATTAATTTATCCTCCTCAATATCGGGCACTTGTTGTCGCTTTACTTGATCCAATCATAAGTATTAAGGTGGATTATTTTAATGAATACCTATTAAGTAGTGATGGTTCATTGAGATTAAACATATCACCATATACTGAAGTAACTCAAGAAAACGGACAACTTTTCACTGGTAATCTTAGCAATCATAATTTAATAGTCATGTATAATTTTACAACTCGAAGTATACCTGCACAAACTTCCCCAGAAAGAATAATTGTACTATGTCGATAAATTTTATGGTTACTAAGTTTATTCAATTTGATGGCTTCTATAAAGTTGCCCTTTGAATTAAAAGGGATATTTTTTAACAAACAAAGTGTAAAAAAAGTTATCGGTTATATAATTTTACTGATTATGAAAAGAAATAAATTTATTGGTAAAGCAAATATTTGGTTAATTGTTTTTCTATTTGGGT
>CALFRW010000042.1 GCA_937919135.1 uncultured Haloplasmataceae bacterium | reverse complement strand
AAGCTGATCTTCAAATTAATATCACGCATTCAGATTTTACGATAAAAGCTGCAACTGTAACAAAAGAAGTTGCGAAATACTTAAATTTAGAAGCAGGGGATCCAATATTGCTAGTAAAACATACTACATATACGAAACAAGAATTACCATTTGAATATTGTCGTACTTACTACCGGGCTGACAAATATTCATTAAATTTAAGAGCATATCGATGAAAAAACAAAAGATTTTTGTATTTGATATTGATGGAACCCTAATAAATCCTAAAACGCATAAAATACCAGAATCAGCCATTCAAGCAATTGACAGTTTAAAGACCCAAGGTCATATAATTGGACTTGCTACGGGAAGAAACTATCCTGAGGTAACGAAAGTCCTTGATTTGAAAAGGTTTGATTTTGCGATTATGTGTAATGGTGGCTATGTGCAAGTAAAGGATAAACAAGTTTTCAATGATTCATTTAGTTTGGAAGAAAAGCATAAGGTCATTGCTGAAATGGAGAAGTATAATTTAGAATATGGGGTTATGACTTACGAGGATATATATGCATTAAATCCAGATTCTAATAAGGTAAAACGAGTGATTGAATTCTTTGATATCGCACCACCACAAAAGAAAATAAATTTTGATGAGATGGCGGTTTATCAGTTTAATATTTTTGAAAGTGATAATACAATCCCACTTTTATCACTTGATAAGACGTTTATCATTCATTCATATGGTCATTTCGGCTATGATATAGCACTAACACGGATTACTAAAGGTCACGCTTTAAGAAAGTTATTTTCGTATTTAGCTTATGATCTAAACGATTGTATAGCCTTTGGTGATGCTGATAATGATATCACTTTTCTAAAAATCGCAGGAATTGGAATTGCGATGGGAAATGCTTCGGAACAGGCAAAAGCAAATGCGGATTTTATTACCACACCTGTTTGGGATGATGGCATTTATCACGCATTAAAACATTATCGATTTATAAAGTAGGTGATATAATGATTCTTAAAAATGCGACAATTGTTAATAGTGATGAAATAATTGAAAATGGATATGTTAAAATCCATGATGGTAAAATTGTGGAAATCGGAACGGATTATAGCGGTGAAGGTCTAGATTTAGAAGGAAAATATGTCCTACCAGGATTTATTGAGATGCATATACATGGAACAAATGGTGTTGATGTTATGGACGGAACTAGTGAAGCACTAGATAATATTACTGCTAATTTAGTGAAAGAAGGAACAACATCTTTTTTACCGACAACGCTTACCCATTCTAAAGAAAAAATTAAACAAGCTATTAGAAATATCGTGAGCTATCAAGGGAACCCGAGTGGTGCAAAGATTATTGGTATTCATTTGGAAGGACCATATATAGATATCAAGTATAAAGGTGCTCAAAATGAGTCATATATCCAGGAGCCGTTAATTAGCAATCTTCAAGAATTATTAGATGAAGCGTGCGGTATGGTTAAAAAAATAACCTATGCATGCGAAAAAACATCAGTAGATTTTACAAGTTTTGTGGTTGAAAATGGCATTATACCAAGTATAGGCCATAGTTCTGCATCCATGGAAGAAGTC
>CALFRW010000041.1 GCA_937919135.1 uncultured Haloplasmataceae bacterium | reverse complement strand
TGTTGTGCCTTTTTCTTTTAATTTGAAAAAGTCATTAATAAAATTCATCTCTCTCCTCCTCATTTTTTTATCACATTAAAATCAAAAAGACCTTCTAAAGTCAGAAAGTCTTATACTACATATTAACTATAGGGTAATAAATAAACTAATATTTATTAGCTAAAATTAATCGTAGTCCATCAATTTACGGTTAATGGGTAGAGACTCTCGGACCTTATTTCCGATAATTATACGACTTTAATGTAATTAATTTGGATATACAAAGTATAACGTATTATTAAATAAAAATCAATACATTATAATGATTTTTTGACCATTTGGTCAAAAAATCTTTCTATATGATTGTTTACTTCATGAAAACAATGTTTATTTCGCTACATTTTGTCGAATAATGTGTTCAAATTCAAAGTAATTTTTATCACTATTCAACGCATAGTAACCCCAATAATTATATACATCCTTTTTATTATACTTAAACTGTTGATGTTGTAAATCTCTAAAAATCCCCCCTGCTTCATGAATAATTAAATCCATGGTAGCAATATCCCACTCTTTTGTTCCTAAACCAAATTTGTAAAATGCATCTATCACTCCAGAAGCTAAAAAACAGCCCTTTATAGTAGAACCTACTTCATATACTTTTTCAATTTTAGCTTTATTTTCTTTATATAACAACGAAACCTCAGCAGATTTATGAGAACGACTCTCTGCAACCCGTAAATTATCCCTTCTATTAGAAACATAAAGCTTACTTTTTTCTCTAGCTTTTATTTTATATGCTCCTTTACCTTTTTCTGCACAATACAATTCCTCCAATACGGGAACATAGATAACAGCAACAACAATTTTTTGTTTGTAAGCTAAGGCAATGTTAATGGAAAATTCACCTGTTTTATTAACAAACTCCTTTGTGCCATCAATCGGATCAATAATAAAACAATAGTCATTATTAAGTCTTTCACCGTCATCTTTACTTTCTTCAGATAGGATTGCATAACTTGGGAAATATTTTTGTAAATGACTAATAATTACTTTATTTGCTTGAATGTCAGCAATTGTTACAGGAGAATCATCGGTTTTATAGTCTACTTTAAAATCTGTATGATAAATTTCCATAACTTTTTTACCTGCGAGGATTGCAGCTTTTTTTGCTTCATATAATTCTTTTGAAAAATCCATAAAATCATCCCTTTCTTATATTTTATTATAAACCATTTTAGTAAAAAAACCACTTATAATAATTCTTAATAGTGAAAATAACCTCAAAGCCTGCACTTTAGGGCTATAAAGTGTTTTCTTTAATAAAAACTTGTTTTTTCTTCCATTTTTTAATTGTATAACAACTTTTTTTGATGTACAATAAATTTACAGAGAATTTTTTTTATAATATGTTGTAGGGGAGTGGTGGTATGGATATCGTAAACAACAGGTTTAGGATAATTAAGTCCTTAAAACATACTAATTTATTTCATTCTTATCTAGTCAATGATATATGGGAAGATAATAAAATAATGCAGTTAAATATTCTACATCCTGATAATACTCCAAAATCAATTATCAATTATTATTCAGATGAATTTATTGGCTTGATTAATTTTAACAGCGATATAGTTGTAGAAGTTTATAACTTTAACGTAATTTCACACATCGATAATAAACGAATTTCACGAGAACAATATTTTTATACCTGTGAATATATCGATAATTCTAGTAATTTACTAGAGCTTTCAAAGGGTATGAACCTCAATGAAATTTTAAATGTATTTATTGAATTGTGTAAAATCGTTAATTTTATTCATTTAAAGGGACATGTTTATGAGGCTTTAAACCTTAACAATCTACTGGTTATTAATAATGACAATAATTATCAAATCAAGATAAAAGACATAGCTACAAAAGAGTTAGAGAAAAGGTCTTATTTAGCTGATAATTACGAAGATCCATTTTTCGCATCACCAAAAGCAATATCAAATCGTCCTGAGCGGATACAAGACATTTACTCATTAGGCGTGTTACTACTTTCAATGTTATATGCAAATAAAATTGATTTTAGATCTACCCCTAAAAATGAATTTATGTCATTTATGACTGACCTACATAATAACAATTTACAATTTTCTTCCCATGAAGTAGAAATTATTAATAAACTTTCAATTATTATAAACAAATTAATAACTTACCAAGAAGATTATCCGTATAATAGTATTTTTAGTATATTAACTGATTTAAATGATAATTTAAATACCGAATTTAAATTTAATTATCAAAAAGATTATTCGAAAATTAATTTCCATTTAAAACTTATCGGAAGAAGTGAAGAAGTAAACACGATCTTAACTCAATACGATAATATGATTAATTACAAACCGTTCAAAAAGGTAATTTTAGTCCAAGGTGATACTGGTTCTGGAAAAACACGGTTTTTAGAAGAAATTAAATTTCGTTTTGAATTAGAAAAAGCTAATTTATATTATAGTTTCAGTCTGAACAGCTTAAATGAGAGTAGCGAAAAAATGTGGATTGATATTCTTAGAAAATTAATCCTTGAAACTGAAACTGAGATCATCGATAAATATGAAGCTGAACTAATAAAGTTTTTCCCTAATTTAATAGATAGAAAAAATCACGTACCTAAGGAATTTATTGAAGAGCATCAATCAAAATACCGTTTACTTAATCGTATTGTTGGCTTTATCAATGATAGTGTGAAAAACAAATCTACAGTTTTAATTATTGATAATCTCGATTTTGCTAATGAATTTACAATTGATACTTTTACATACTTGTATTCTGAGGTAGTAAAAAACAAAAATATTATTTTAATTTTTTCTTTTAACGAAGGAAATACTTTTAGTAATCCAAGGTTTTCTAATTTTATCTCCAACTTAAACCAAAATCAAGATTGTGAAATCCTTAAATTAACTAACTTAAATAAACACGAATCAGGTGAAATGATACAAAATATGCTTGACATGTCTTATATACCTGTCAAATTATCAGAAAAAATTTATTCACAATCATATGGTAACCCATTATTTATTAGTGAAGTTATAAAGGATTTTTACAATCGAAGGATTTTGTTTATTAGTAATACTTCTGGACATTGGCATATTGATATACCTGATGATGATGATGATTATAAATTACTTGTCATTCCTAACACAATTGAACAAGCAGTTTTAAATCAATTAAAGGACTTAGATGACCTAAGTAACGAAATCTTAAAAGTTATGTCTATTTTCCCAAATCCGATCTCAGTTGAGAACATTAAATATTTTGTTAGTGAAACTGAGAGTGTAATACTTGATAATTTTCTCGAGTTAACAAAAAAAGGCATCATTTCTCGTGTGATTAGTTCTGATAACCTCTATACAATTAATAATAAGGTATTAAAAGATGTTGTCTATGAAAGAATTGATCGCTCTGAACGAGTTTGCAAACATCTTTTAGTAGCTGAAAAAATCAAAACTAAGAGTGAAATAAATTATGAAGATTTAATTTATCACTATGAAAATGCTAATGATAATAAAGAGGTAATTAGGTACTGCCTTGAATATGCTAAAAAAATGCATAATACCAAAAATCATCATGAAGAAATTAATTATACTAAAAAAGCAATTCAGTTTATTGAGGATAAATTAGAAAAAACCGAATTCTTGATTAAGATTAGTATGTTGTATTATGACCTTGGAGATGTGAATGAAGCCCTAAAACACTTTTATGAGGCGGAAATACTGGCCAATGAAACACAAAACCTTAAACAACTGATTGATATTAATCTTAATATCGGTAAAATTATTTCAAATATTAGAGACTCTGAAGAGGGAGTTAGAAGGATAAATTATACCAAAGAACTATTAGCTGATTTTGAATATCCTGAAGCGCAATTAGACATTAAACAAATTGAAGCCACCACTTTAATGCAAGATAAGAAATTTGATCAAAGTATCGATATTCTAAAAGATATAATCGATGAATGTAAAGATGATTATCCTCGCATTAAAGGGGATTGTTATCGACTATTAGCATACATATATTCAAGAGGTAATCAGATTGCTAAAGCTTTGGACCTCTATAAAAGAGCTTTAAAACTATTTGAAGTGGCTAATTGTATTAGAGGAACACTTATTAGTTTAAATAATATTGGTACAATTTATAGTGATACTTATCAAGATGAGGACACTGCAATCGGATATTACTATAAAGTTAAAAATCTCAGTGAAGAATATAATATTGAACATTTTGAAATCGTAGCTACAGTTAACATTGCTTGTTATCATGAAAGTTGTCATAATTATGAGTTAACTTATCGATATTTTAAACAATCACTTGAAAAAGCTATAAAAGGCAATTTCTATCGCGAAGTATTTTTCTTATATAATGTCTTAGCAAGATCTTGTCTTAACTTTAATCGTTATACTGAAGCTTGCAATTATCTAAAACTCGCACAAGAAATGATTAATAAGTCGCAAAATCAAGCGCTAGACATTATTGAATTTTATAAATCTAATGGTGATTTATATTACACACTAGGAAACTTTGTCAAGGCTAAAGAATTTATTACGAAGACAATTGAATTTTATGAAAGTGGAGTCGATTTTGAACAATTTTTATTTAAAATCCAATATCATATTATTAATTTACGTTTTAAAGAAAATGACGCTTATGATGAAGATATTGAAGAAATAATTAAAACTAGTCAAAAAATTATCTCTAATGAAATGAAAGTTGATTCACTTTGTACAGCTGCAAAAGTTTTAGGAGAAAAGCAAGATTATAAAAATGGTAAATTATTATTGGATGAAGTTGAATTATCTCTTCCTGAATCATTACACGACGAAACACGCGCAAACTATTATGTTGCTTTAGGAGTTAACGAAAAAGGTAAGAAGGCATTAGATTACCTATTGAAATCTTTAAAATTATCTAAAAGTCTAAAAAATAAAGCAATTATTGCTGATACTACTATACTCATAGGTGATTATTACTTTAAAAATAAGGAAAATTATTCTGCAGCTAGTTATTATATTGAAGCCTGGGATATTCTTATTAACATCATTAAAGATATACCAAGGGAACATAAATTATCCTTTATTAATAATTACAAATATGGTAGGGTATATTACCGAATCAAGTATATCTATAATATATTAGGTGGTATTAACATATTTAATAATGAAGAGTTGAATCTACTCTTAGATACTTATGAGTTTAATAATGAGATTGATTTACATAAGGCATTAAACAATGAACTGGCCAATCAATTTATGGAAAACAGAGAATTCATGAAATTTATTACCGATCAATATTTAACTGATTTGGAAACAACAAATCTAAGTATTACTGATATAATATCTAATATTAGTAACGATACAATTAGTAATATTGAACTTGTATTAAAGTACTTAGCAGCAACTACCCTATCAACTAATGCTTTATTAATAATTGAGGAAGGAAGCAAAGGCTTATACGTGATTGCATCTATCAATGATAATTATGAGATTCCTTCTAATAAATATATCTTCGAAAAAACTAAATATACTTATGGTCCCGTTTGGGCTTCAAATAACATTATTAATAATGATTACGATAGTAATGTTATTACTGAAAATATTAAAGCCTGCTTGTGTATACCAATAACAAGTAATCTCTCGCAAGATTTAACCGATGTATCAATAAATGACATAAATAACAATTTTATCGGTTATTTATATTTAGAATCTGATCGAATAATTAATAATTTTAACGAAGTTGGTTTACATAAATGCCTAGAGTTCATTAATTTTCTAGCATTATTAATTGAAAAACATCATTTAAAGATTGAAGCATCAGCTGATAAACTAACAGGTACATTAACAAGAAAATATTTAGAAGATACAATTAACAGATTAATTATTAGTACCCATAAAAGTAAATCTCAATTTAGTATTATTATGTATGACCTCGATGATTTTAAAAATGTTAATGACCGTTTTGGACACCAAACTGGAGATGAAGTACTAGCAGGAATATCAAAATTAATTTTTGATAATATTAAAAAAACAGATTTCATTGGACGTTACGGTGGTGAGGAATTTATTATTATTCTTCCAGATAAAAACAGTACAGAAGCACTTGCAATTGCAGAAGATTTAAGAGTAAAAATCTGTAATGCTAATCTCTTAGGTGACAAAGCAGAAATTAGTGTAAGTATGGGAATTGCTACATATCCTGACCATGGACAAACACTAGAAGAACTTTTTGAAAAGGTGGATCAGGCTCTATATGATGCTAAGGAAAACGGTAAAAATTGTTGTAGTTTATGGAATTTTACTTTCTCAAACCGTAAACCAAAAGCTAAAGATCATCTAACAGGCATCCTCGTTGGAAATTCAGTAATTGATTCACGAAATGTACTAGCAATTGTTGAATTAATTCAGTTAACAAATAAAGGTTTTTCCAACAAAGAAAAAATTTATCAATTTCTTGGAAGGACAATTGAAATTATTGATGCTCAATATGGATATTTAATTGAACTAGATGGCAACAATGTTACAACCAAATATGGTAGACAACAACAAAAAGAAGAATGGTTACAAGATATATATATTAATGAGCATATTGTTAATTCTGTTATAGAAAGTCATCAAGGTTTATGTATCATTGATTGGGATGATATCGGAAAACATAATTTAATAACTGGTCTACCTGATTGGGATTCAATTCTTGTTGTCCCAGTGGAATATCATGGTGAAGTCAAAGCATTATTATATTACACCGTCTCCACTAGAATCAAAGAGTTTAGCGATGGAGAATATAACTTTATTAATGTCCTTAGTGGCTTAGTACCTACGATAATAAATAGTTAAAAAATAGACTTGGAATTATCCAAGTCTTTTCTATTGTATCCAACCCACAGTTTTGGCCCATTCATGACGTGCTTTAATTCTTTCCTTATTGGTATTTAAGGGTTTTTTTTGTTCCATGGTTCTTATTTTTTTTATTGCCTCATCTAAAGGTGGTAAACCAACCTGATTACGATACACATCCACCTTAGGATAGTCTTCTATTTCCCAAGGATTCAACTCCTCATTATGGTCATAATCAAATTGTGTGCCATATTTCTGAGGTCTCATTTCAAAATAACATATTCTATCATAGATAATAGCTGCTTCTAAAGAGGCAATTTCTTTTTTATTTGCTAACTCAATTAATAATGGTAATGCTTCATAATATAATTTTGGACAACTAATCGCATTATGCAATATCATCATTGCTGCTTTATTAGCTTCATAACCAACCTTTCTTATCGTCGGCCAACCGATTTTAGTAATTATTATTCGTAATTTTTCAGCATTTTCTAAATGAATCTTTTCTAGATCTTTATCGTATTCTTCAAAATTCTTTAACTCATTTTGTTTTGATATATCATGTCTTATCAATAATAATAACTCTAACGCATAATCTTGATTACTCTTATCCATATCATCACCTTCTCATGCTTAAGTATATTCACTTAAACATCATAAGATGACATTTTCTACAATCCTATTTGGGCAAAAATTTCATCTATTGTTTTTAAATGGTATGATATATTAAAACAATCCTCTAATTCTATATCACTTAAATACTGCCTTATTGTATGATCATTTTCAAGTAATTGTTTAAAAGGTATTTCCTTTTGATATGCTTCAATTGCTTTTGGTTGCACAAGATCATATGCTGCCTCACGTGATAAACCTTTATCAACTAACTTCAATAGTACTCGTTGTGAAAAAATTACACCATGTGTTTTATATATATTAGCCTCCATATTATCTTCGTACACTATTAATGAATCAATTACGTTACTAAAACGGTTCAACATATAGTCTAATAAAATTGTCGCATCTGGCATAATAATTCTTTCTACAGCAGAATGGGAAATATCTCGCTCATGCCAAAGCGCCACATCCTCAAAGGCAGGAATTACATAGCCTCTAATTACACGAGCACAACCACTGATATTCTCTGATGAAATCGGATTTCTTTTATGTGGCATTGCTGATGAGCCTTTCTGATTTTTATCAAAATATTCTTCAACTTCACGAACCTCAGTTCTTTGTAAATGCCTTATTTCAACAGCCATTTTTTCTAAAGAAGTAGCAATTAAGGCAAGGGTTGAAATATAATAAGCATGACGATCCCTTTGAAGTGTTTGGGTTGAAACCTTAGCTGCTTCTATTCCTAATTTCTCACATACATATTTTTCCACAAATAAGGGGATATTTGCATGAGTTCCCACAGCGCCTGAAATTTTTCCAAACTCAATATTATGGGCTGCATCATTGAAGCGTTTTAAATTCCGACCCATTTCTTCATACCATAAAGCAAATTTTAAACCAAATGTTGTTATTTCAGCATGAATACCATGAGTACGACCCATTTGTACAGTGTGCTTATATTGAATAGCTTTATCTTTTAAGATCTTAATAAACCTTTCAAGATCCTCTCGAAGAATTTCATTTGCTTGCTTATATATATAACCATATGCTGTGTCAACAACATCAGTTGATGTTAATCCATAATGAACCCATTTTTTCTCTTCATTTAAAGATTCACTTACAGCTCTAGTAAAAGCGATAACATCATGTTTTGTTTCTTTTTCAATCGCTTTAATTCTCTCAATATCAAAAGCTGCATTTTTATTTAACTGCTCAACATCACTAACAGGAATAATGCCCAGTTTTGACCAAGCTTCACATGCTAATAATTCAACTTTTAACCATGCTTGGTATTTATTTTCATCACTCCATATAGCCTTCATTATTTTTCTACTATATCTATCGATCACTTTATAACCAACCTTCTACAAGCCTCTAATGTATTTTCTAATAACATTGTGATTGTCATTGGTCCTACTCCTCCAGGCACTGGGGTTATATAACCAGCAACATCTAATGCGGCTTCATAATCAACATCACCACAAAGCTTATTATTTATACGATTAACTCCAACATCAATTACAACTGCTCCTGGTTTTATCATATCAGCGGTAACAAACTTTGGTTTTCCAATTGCGGCAATTAAAATATCAGCTGATTTTGTAAACTCTGATAAATTATTTGTTCTTGAATGACATACTGTAACAGTCGCATTCTCCCTTAATAATAATTGACTTACCGGCTTACCAACAATATTACTTCTACCAATTACTACTGCATGTTTTCCTGTAATATCAATCTTTGTTTCTTTAATTAACCTAATAATTCCTGCAGGTGTACATGGTAAAAAGCACTCTTCATTCAATACCATTTTTCCTACATTTATTGGACTAAATCCATCGACATCCTTTTCGACACTGATTGTATTGATAATCGTACTTTCATTTATATGTGATGGTAATGGTAATTGTACTAGAATTCCATGTACTGAGGTGTCATTATTTAACTTTTCTACTTCTTTAATTAATTCTTTTTCAGTAGTTTCAATTGGCAATTTAATTAAAGTAGATTTCATATTTGTTTGTTCGCATCCTTTTTGCTTACCTGTTACATATGAAATAGATGCTGGATTATCTCCTACTAGAATTACAACTAAATGAGGTATCACATTTTTTTCCTTAATAAAACAACTTACTTTTTCCTTTAAATCTGTCCTAATTTTATTTGCTAATTCTTTTCCACTAACAACTATAGCACTCATACTTAAGCACACTCCTTTATTTTAATAACAAATGAAGCCTATTAATATATAGACTTCATGTTTTTATACTAATTATCATTAATACTAATAGCCTTAAATTCAATAATATGGTTGATTAAATCATCAATATCTTCATTAGTAAATTCACTTAAAATTCCGATTCTTAACATTGAATTAAGAAATTTACCTTGACCTTTAGAGACTGAAATATTATATCGATTATCTAAGAAGGCTACTAATTTATCAACATCATAACTATCATTAGTCAAAACTGGTACTACAACATTTCCTTTAAGGCTTTCATCTTTAATAAATAATTCAAAACCTACTTCCTGCATCCGTTTTTCAACATACTGACGTAGCAATTTTTTTTCATTCACAATTGTTGTTATTTGCTTATCTAAAATTGTATCTAATGCTACATCTAGTGCTAGAACTAATGAAATTGCTGGGGTATAAGGATTCTGACCTTTTTTATAATAATCTAAATATTTTTGATAATCAAAATAATATTTTGGTAATTTTGATTGTGGTAACATATCCTTTGCTTTCTCAGATAAGGCTACAAAAGCTAGACCAGGAGGTAACAAGAATCCTTTTTGACTAGATGCTAAAGCACAATCAATATGCCACCCATCAAAATCAAACAGATGATTTATCATCCCACTTATACTATCAACTATTAGTAAGGCATTAGTAGTATGCAGATATTCTCCTAATATTTCAATATTGTTTAAAATACCAGTTGATGTTTCATGATGGGTGATAAAGACCCCTTTTATATGAGGAAATTTAATAAACATATCTTTAACATCCTGTAACTGATAAGTTTCTCCCCAATTATAGTTAAGTGTGTGAACATTTAATTCATATGTTGAACAAATCTCGATAAATCGTTCTCCAAAAAAACCAGTATTTATTACTAGCACTTCATCATTTTTAGAAAATAAATTAACAATTGATGACTCCATAGCACCAGTTCCTGATGAAGTAAGAATTAGAACATCAGAATTTGTTTTAAATACCTTTTTTAATTTGTCGGAAACATTAAATAAAATGCTCCGATAATCACTCATTCGATGATGAATAAGATCTTTTGCTAATTGTACCCTTATCAGTTGGGGAACATTACCAGGACCTGGGGTGAATAATTTTTTCGACATACTAACCGCCTCTTTAAATTAATATTAGAATAATCCGTAAGCATTACCCTCTTCATCAACATCCATTGCCATCGCTGCAGGATTTTTAGGTAAGCCAGGCATTGTTAATACCGTTCCAGTTAAAGCTACTAAAAAGCCAGCACCAATCGATGGTCTAAATTCGCGCACAGTTATTTTATAGTTTCTAGGACGACCTACTTTCTTAGGGTCATCACTTAAGGAATTTTGCGTCTTAGCCATACAAACAGGTAGTTTTCCCCATCCAAGAGCTTCGTATTCTGCAATTTGTTTTCTTGCCTCGGTTGTAAATTCTACACCGTCTGCTCCATATACTTTTGTCGCAATCGTTTCAATTTTCTTTTCAATCGAATCATTTAAATCATATAAATAATCAAACTTATATTCTTTTTCATTATCAATAACTTCAATTACTCTCTTCGCAAGGTCAACTCCACCTTTACCGCCAAATTCCCATACTTCAGACATTTCAAGTGGATGATTGTTTTCCTTACCCCAATTTACTAATGCTTCTAATTCTTTATCAGAATCACTAACAAATTTATTTAGAGCTACAACATATGGTAAATTAAAGTGCTTAATAGTATCAATATGTTTTTCTAAATTTTCAATACCTTTAACTACAGCCTCAACGTTTTCTTTTTTTAAATTTTGTTTGTTAACTCCACCGTGCATTTTTAAAGCACGGATTGTCGCAACGATAACAACTGCATTTGGCTTTAAATTCGCAACACGACTTTTTATATCAAGGAACTTTTCTGCACCTAAATCAGCACCAAAGCCAGCTTCTGTTACCAAATAATCAGCAAGTTTTAATCCTAATTTTGTAGCAATGATGGAATTACATCCATGTGCTATATTTGCAAAAGGTCCACCATGCACCAAAACCGGTGTGTTTTCGACAGTTTGAACTAAGTTCGGTTTAATAGCATCTTTTAATAGTAAGGTTAAAGAACCTTCTACTTTTAAATCTCCTACTGTTATTGGTTTTTTATCATAACTATAGCCAATAACGATATTAGCTAATTTAGCTTTTAAATCTTTAAGATCTTTAGATAAACATAAAACAGCCATAATTTCGGATGCCACAGATATATTAAAACCATCTTGTCTCATAATACCATTAACCCGACTACCAGCACCAATAATAACTTCACGTAGTGTTCGGTCATTTATATCAACACAGCGTTTAAATGTGATATTTTTAGGATCTATGTTTAACTCATTACCTTGATAAATATGATTATCTATTAAAGCAGCGAGTGTATTATTCGCTGTTGTAATAGCATGAATATCACCTGTAAAATGTAAGTTCAAATCTTCCATTGGAACTACTTGTGCATACCCGCCACCTGCTGCTCCTCCTTTAACACCCATTACAGGACCTAATGAAGGTTCTCTTAATGCAATTATTGCCTTTTTATTAAGTAAAGCAAATGCTTCACCTAATCCTACAGTTGTAGTTGATTTGCCTTCCCCCGCTGGAGTAGGTGTAATAGCAGTTACAAGAATTAACTTACCATCTTTTTTGTTATGTAATTTTTTAAATAAATCAAGTGATAATTTAGCCTTATATTTACCATACATATCAATATCTTCTGTAGATATCTCCAATTTCTCTGCTACTTCTTGTATTGGTAACATTTTTGCTTCTTTAGCAATTTCTAAATCAGATTTGTACATTATACTCATCCCTTCTAATTTATTAAAGGACATTCTAAAGAGTGTCCCTCGCAATAAAAATATATTCCGTTGGAAATATTTACTTCTATTTTAAATTGTTATCATATATTTTGCAAGGATTTATCTCAGTTTATGTTATATTTTAAGTATTATTAGTATTTGAAAACTTTACTAATTTTTTATTTACTCGTATAATATAATCATCATTGGTAAAGGAGTAAACTTATGCAAACAAAAAAAATTATTTATGCCAGCTTTTTGATCGCTCTTGGTGTATTATTACCAATAATTTTTCACATTATACCTGGTAACATTGGACCCTTCATACTCCCAATCCATTATTCTGCTTTTTTAGCTGGAGGTTTTTTTGGACCAATAATCGGGGCTTTAGTTGGATTAATTACACCTCTCCTAAGCTATCTATTAACAGGTATGCCACCTAATCCTATTTTTCTCTTTATTACTTTTGAAACTTTAACCTATGGTTTAGTTTTTGGATTTCTTTTTTATCACAGAAAAATAAATGTTTACCTTTCCCTGGTAATCGCGATGATTTTGGGAAGAGTAGTAAATATTATCGGAAACTTCATTGTAGCTATAGTCCTTTTTAAAAATATCTCTCAGCCCTTTATAATTATCAACGTTTTAAATAATCTTTCATTAGGATTAATTGGTGCGATAATGCAACTTATCATTATACCAATAATTGTTGAGCGGATTAATATCGTCTTTCAATTCAATAAAATTATTAAGGAAGAAGACAATGTTTAATTATTTGGTACCTGATAAAACCTGTGTTTTAGTAAATAATAAGCTTATTATTTATCAATCCGTTGAAAATGGTGTGAAACCACTAGTAAAATATCTTTATTATAAGGGAATTCCCAATAAGGAAACAGTCTTAATCGATAAGATTGTAGGATATGCTGTTGCTAATTTAATTTTATATAGTCAAATAAAAACTGTCTATACAAAAATTATCTCGAAACCTGCTTTAACATTACTTAATAACAATAATATTACGCTTTTTTACGAATCAAAAGTAGAAAATATTTTACGACGTGATAAATCCGATATTTGTCCGCTGGAAAAGAAACTTTTAACTGTTAAGTCCCCTGAACAGGCTATGGAGTTTTTAACACAAATTGTGATTTTTAATAATCCGATTCATTTAAAACAATAAAAGTTATCCACAAATTGTGGATAACTTTTTAATTAAAAGATCGTTTTTATAATTATTGTCTGTTCCCTATCTGGTCCCACTGAGACCATAACTACAGGTACTTTGGTAATTTCCTCAATTTTTTTAACATAATTTTGGGCATTTAATGGTAACTCTGAAAATTGCTTAATTTGAGTGATATCTTCACTCCAGCCTGGCATTTCTATATATTTAGGTGTACATTTTGAAAATTCCTTAATCGTAGCTGGGACATATTTAATCTCCTCACCTGCTAATTCATATGCTACACATAATTTTAGTGTTTTTAGTCCTGATAATACATCAAGTAGATTAATTGATAAGCCTGTTAAACCACTAACACGACGAGACTGTGAAACGATTACTCCATCAAACCAGCCTATTCTTCGTGGGCGTCCTGTAACAGTTCCATATTCATTGCCCCTATCCCTAATATAATCTCCAATTTCATCTTTTAATTCAGTTGGAAAAGCACCCTCACCGACACGAGTTGAATAAGCTTTTACAACACCTACAACCTCATCAATTAGATTTGGGCCAATACCAGCACCTATACTAACAGCACCAGCACTAGGATTAGAGGAAGTAACAAAAGGATAAGTACCGTGATCAATATCTAGCATTATTCCTTGAGCCCCTTCAAAGAGAATTTTTTTCCCTAGGCGATATGCTTCATCTAACTCATATGATGTATCAGTAACATATGGTTTTAAAATTCTAGCATACTCTAAATACTCTTGATAAATTTCTTGAAAACATAATGGTGGTTTATTATAAAGTGAAAACAATTTATTTTTTTCTGCTAAATTTATTTGTAGTTTTTCACCAAATATTTCAGAATCAATAAATTCACCGATTCGAATACCAATCCGATCATATTTATCTACATAAGCAGGACCGATCCCTTTTTTCGTTGTTCCTACCTTTTGGTCAGCTTTTAATTCTTCTTGTAAACAATCTAATTCAATATGATAAGGAAGAATAACATGAGCTCGATTTGAGATTCGGATTGATGAAGTATCAATACCCTTACGATTTAAAACTTTCATTTCTTCTATCAGTGCTTTAGGATTAATAACCATTCCATTTCCTAAATAAACCTTTTCAGCTCTAAAAATGCCTGAGGGTATGAGATTTAACTTAAATTTTTCTTGTTTAAAGACAATTGTATGTCCAGCATTATTACCACCCTGATATCTTACCACAATATTAGCCTTTGATGATAAATATTCAGTAATTTTGCCTTTACCTTCGTCCCCCCACTGAGTTCCAACTACTACTACTGTTTTAGTCATAGATTCCTCCATTATTATATTTTACTTAAAATATTTCGCGCGATCCAGACACCATTTGCTCCAGCTTGAGCAAGTCCTCTGGTAATGCCTGCTCCGTCACCACCAATATATAAACCTGGGATTTTCGTTTCAAAATATTTATTTACCTTTGGCCTCGCAGAATAAAACTTAGCCTCTACTCCATAAAATAACGTATGTTCTGAAGCTATTCCAGGAGTGACATAATTAAGAGCTTCTGTCATTTCTATTAGTGATTTCATCGTTTTATATGGCAAAACTAATGCTAAGTCACCAGGAATTGCTTCTTTTAATGTTGGCGTTACAAAACCTTCTCTAAGTCGTTTTTCTGTTGTTCGCCTTCCTCTTAGTATATCGCCATATTTTTGAATGATAATCGTCCCACTTGATAACATATTAGCAAGTTTTGATACTTCATGGGCATACTCATTTGGTTTACTAAATGGTTCTTCAAAGGTATGAGACACTAGTAAAGCAAAATTTGTATTATCACTACCAAGCTTAGGATCTCTAAAGGCATGTCCATTTGCTAGCATTGTACCTGAATGATTCTCGATTACAACATGTCCTGAAGGATTTGAGCAAAATGTTCTGACAGTTGTTCCAACACTAGTTCGAAAAATAAATTTTCCTTCATATAAATGTTCATTAATTTCATCCATTATTATATTGTTAGTTTCAACTCGTACACCAATATCTACTTGATTACTTGCCATCTTTATCTGCAATTTATTCATCATTTTTGTTAACCAATTTGAACCATCACGACCTGGTACAAGGACCATATATTTAGTGCTTATTACTTTACCATCTTTTAATACTGCACCTTTTATTTTATTGTTCTCTATTTGTACATCTGTTACTTCAGTACGAAATAAAAAATCAACTTTATTTTTAAGCTCCTCATAAATGTTTTTCATTATTTCAATATTTTGTTCAGTTCCTAAATGTCTTAATTTTGCTCTCAGTAATTTTAATCCTACTGCATAACCTTTTCTTTCAATTATTTTTACATCTTCAGTATGAGGATTAGTAATCTGTTCTGTAGCACCATGTTTTAAATTGATTTTATCTACATAGTCAATCAATTCTTCTACAATGTGAGTTGGTAAATAATCAGTCATCCAGCCTCCAAATTCACTGGTAATATTAAATTTACCATCAGAAAATGCTCCCGCACCACCAAAACCATTCGTAATAGCACAAGCTGGGTAGCAACTTGAGATACCTTGGCGGTTTACTGGACACTTATCAATTTTTTTCTCTAATAAAGGACATCTGCGATGATAGATATCGTTACCTTTATCAATTAATAGGACTTTTAGTTCAGGCCTATTTAATATTAATTCATAACTGGTAAAAATTCCTGCTGGTCCTGCACCAACAATTATAACATCATATTCCATGACTATACCTCCTACAATACTTTAACAATGTAAAATGCACCTAATAGGTGCACTAAATCCCATAAATATTGAATTTTATTTAATTTTTTTATTTATATTTTTCATATAAAAACCTCAAATTAAATATTACACTAATATTATACCGAACTTTTATAAAATTTAAAAGTACTTTTCATTTTTTTATCCTAAAGCTACATCTAAAGTCATCATAATCGCGAAACCAATAATAGCTCCAATTGTAGCTATTTTTGCTTCTTTATTAGATTTTGATTCTGGAATTAATTCTTCTACTACAACATATATCATTGCTCCTGCAGCAAAGGCTAGGGCATACGGTAAAATATTTTTCATTGTCATTACAAGTAGCGCTCCGATTACTCCTGATATTGGTTCAACAATGCCTGATAATTGGCCATACCAAAAACTTTTTCTTCTTGAAAGTCCATCTCGTCTTAATGGAACACTTACAGCTGCTCCCTCAGGAAAATTCTGTAATCCTATGCCTATTGCTAAGGCTATGGCACTATGTAAAGTTGCTCCTTCTAAACCTAATTTTGCTGCCCCAAAAGCGACTCCAATCGCTAATCCTTCGGGAATATTATGTAAAGTAATAGCTAAAACCAATAGAATACTTCTATGCCATCCTGTCTTAATACCCTCTGGATGTTTCATTTCGTTATCAGCATGAAGATGTGGAAGAAAGACATCAATTACTAATAAAAAGCCTGCTCCTCCCAGATATCCTATTTTCTGCCTTTTGTTTTTCACACTGTCATTTGCTGTT
>CALFRW010000040.1 GCA_937919135.1 uncultured Haloplasmataceae bacterium | reverse complement strand
TTTACCTAAGGATTTGCCATTTTATGATGTTGATTATTTAGTAATCCCTCATCATGGAAGTTTTCAAAGTGGAATTTGTCCTTTTAAAACACATGATATTGAAGCTCAGGCAATAGTTCCAGTAGGCTTTAATAATTATGAGAATCCGAGTCGAATTATGCTAAACGTCTTACAAAACCGCGGCTTTAAAATCCATGACACATATCAAGATAAGTCTTTTTACGGATTTTTATAAAAAAGAATCATATTTAATAATTTAATACATAAAATATAGTAACATGAACAGCCATTCATCATGTTGTCTAGGCATCTATGGAGCTGGACATGTTAGGGTAAGGACAAAAATCCTTACCTTTTTTTATATTTTGACAATATTCAAGTTATATTGTTAAAATTCTTGGAATAAAAATAATTTTATTCATGATAATTAGTTAATAATGTTGATTAAGTTAGTTATAGATACTATAATATTATTATTAGCATAAAAACACATGAGAGGGAGATTGAATTGTTGTTAGATGATTATACTAATCAATTTCAAACTTTAGATCGGATCGTTGATTTTACAAAAAAGAAAAATGAAGTAATTAAAAATGGTAGAGTCGATTTAGAGGTAAATGGAGATCCAATAATAACGATAGCTTCTCAATTAGGAGATTATAATTTAGTAAAAACATTAATCAGTTTACAAGCTGATGTCAATAGAATTAGAAAAACAAAGTACGCTAATGGTAATACCGCATTAATTGAAGCAAGTCGTTATGGTTATTATCAAATTGCGAAACTATTAATCGATAATCATGCCAATTTAAATATTCAAAATTATATGGGTTATACAGCTCTTATCACCGCCACTTTAAATCGTCAAGATAAAATCGTGGATTTACTCCTTAAAAATGGAGCTGATATCAATATTAAGGATATGAATGGCGACACCGCTTTATTAATTGGGTGCGCTAAGGGTTACTTTGAAATCGTAGACTTGTTGTTAAAATATCATGCTGATATTACTATTGTTGACAATGATGATGAAGATTGCTTTTTATTAGCCCGTAAAAGTGACAACTATAAAACACTAGAAGTGTTAGATAAATATCAAAAAAAGAGTGATTAGTTATCACTCTTTAGTTAACTTCATTAATAATTTGTTGGTCTTTCCAAGTTTTATATTTTAATAAATCAGTTTGTAGTGCCCACATCACTTGTAAAATTAAACTGATATTTTTTATTTGTTTAATTACTGGAGCTTTTTCCAATTTCTTTTTTGGTTTAATAATATAAAGCAAGACTGAAGAAATTGCTAAAATGGTTTTAAGTGGAATTCTCGTATAGTTACCACTAAAATAATCACTAACTAATGACGACATTAAGTTAAGATATCCTGAAACAGATTCTTTACTAGTATCATTATTGTTTTTACTTTTAAACAATAAATAACTGTTCTTTTTTGATGTACTAATATAAAGACCAAAAACATTTCCAAAGTCTTGATCATTAGTAGTAATTTCCGTAAAGTTATTCATATAATCACCTCATATTATTTTTTGAGTTCTTTAATAATTCATACATAAAAGCATATTACTTGTCGTAAAATTAATTATCTTGTACAATAGAAGTATCAAAAAGGTAATTTTTGATACTAATCTCCCTCAATATAATTAAATATACTCCAATCTCGCAAGATGAACTGAAAAGTTCATCTTTATTTATCTCAAATAAATTTATTTTGAATACAATACAGTAGTGAAACTTTTTTTAATGACGGGTGACAAAAAAATGAACATTTAGTTCATTTTTTGTCTAATCTTGTATTTTATTTAACTTTGGAGTATAATACATTTGTGAGGTAAATCTAGGATATATAAAAAGCTTACAAAATTTCTAGAAAATCACAAATATTAACCCCCGAAAACCCTCGTTTAGTTTATTTATATTTTAAATAGACTTAAAGGAGGGTTTTTGAATGGATAAGATTATCACACAATTTCCAAAAATAGGTGATAAGACAAAATACTATTTAATTAAAACTTATAATGGTAAATACTATCATCATTATTTAAGTAAGGGCGTTGTAGGGTTATATTCACTACAATTTAACAAGCAAAAGGAAATTATCACAAGTAACAAAAATTATCTTAAAGCATTTAAAATATTTACCAGTCTAATTCAAGTAGGAGATGTCGTTTTAATTCCTACTTATCATAATCTATCCTTATCAATTGGTATTATTGAGTCAAACATTTATTTTGATAATCAATTAATTTACCGTAAGGTAAAATGGCTCCGGACAATTGAAGCTAAAAATCTTGCTTACATCCATAGGTATTTACACTTAGTACCACTGGTAATTAGTGTGGATCCTCTTAAGGATGATATTGATCGGCATACATATCAACATTTTCTTAAGAATAACTTTTATCATATCGTTTTGAAAGTGACGCAAAAAGAATCGATTTTATGTAAAAGTTTATATGGTTTATATGATTTATTTTTAAGTGCATGTAATGAACCACGGTTAAGCATAAAAATGACGGTTCAAAGTCCTGGTTTAATTGAATTAATTACTGATAATTTAGATGTAGTTATCGCAGTCATAAAAGTAATTCAAATTATTAAATACCTTCGGGAAAAAAAACTAAAATCGGGAATAATTGCGGAAAAATATTATCAGTATGAAGTTGATAAACTGGAACTAGAAGTTCCAAAAATAGGTAATGATTGCTCATAATGTCGACATTTATAGACATAATAAACTTAGGTGATATTATGTTTATATTAATCATTATTGTGGCAATTATTCTATTAATGATTTATGAGTTAGTTGGTAGCGGAACAAAAAGGCTTTTGAAGATTGAGTTTAACGGCTTTAATTTAATAATTGGTTATCTAGTAGCTTTATTAATCTATTATCTCTTATCTTCTAGACTATTTGTTTTTTCACTAATTGCTTTATTGCCGTTAATATATTTTGGTTTTAAAGATAAAAGGTCGCGGTTTGATTATATAATCATAATTATGATTACGATTTATTTAAGTTACTTTTTTTCATTTAACTTTATTGTCCCTCACGAAATAAGTGATTATTTAATTAGTCTAAATCACGAAATTAATTTAACAGTCTTCCAACACTATACTTTAAACTTTGCGAAAGTTTTGCATTTTCATCCGACGGTTTATACGATAAATGTTGTCACATTAATTAATTTATTTATTGTTCTTTATACAATCCATGAGTGTTTACAGATATTTATCGCGAATAAAAAAAATAGCCGTTACGCTTTCTTACTATTTTTATTACTTTTTACAATTGTTAATACTGCTAGTAAAAATATTGTCTTTCCCCAAAATGCTTACTATTTTCTTTACCACCCTTTTTCGGGAATTACGGTATATTTATATGGCATTATACCACTACAGTTTATTTTATTTTCACGTTTAAATCGTAAAAATGACTTCTTGTTAGTGCTAATAAATTTTGCAGCACTGGCTTTTACGTCGCTTAGTTTATTTATGCAAGTAATCTTAAATACTTCGTACTTTGTGTTAATTATGATAAATAAAAACGATCATTATTTAACTAGATTTGTTTTTTTAGCTTTTATACCGCTATCTTTTCAGCTTTTGTTATTTAATTACTCCACAAACATTAAATTAATTTATCTAATTGTAGTTTCTGTTCTTTTTATGTTAAGTAGGGTATTGTTATATGAAGCGAAATATAATACGAAAAGAGTAAGTCAGATCTTACAGTATTTATTCTTCATTATTTTTATTATTTCAACCATCTTTATTTGTTTTTATGGGGTTGAACTTTATCAAAACAAACAAACTACCTATCTTTATCAAAATGAAAGGGCGAAAATATTATTATATTATGGACTAGTGTTCTATTCACTTTATAAATTATGGAAAGAAAAAAATTTGAGACAATATTTTGGTTATTATCCTTTAATAGTACTGGTGTTAATTTTTAATCCTTTAACATTATCCTTTATTGTTGAAGCTAAAATATTGCTACCAGATTTAATTTTTTTCCTACCATTAACTTTTGCGATTGTGATTAGCTTTTTTAAAACCACACAAATATTAGAAAAAG
>CALFRW010000039.1 GCA_937919135.1 uncultured Haloplasmataceae bacterium | reverse complement strand
TTCTAATAATTTGAAATTGAAAAACTGTTGACCTTTTTCAAAAAATTCGTTATAACAATGATTGTAATTCATAGTTATATTTTATCAAATATAATCGAGTAGAGGCTAAATATTAATTATTTTCGCCCCTCTCACACCACCGTACATACGGAACTCGTATACGGAGAGGCTGTTTTTAATTTCTATTTCCCGACAGCCCCCTTTTGAATTTTAAGCATCTTTTGCGTAATCATAATCCTCGCTTTAAAGTGAATAAAAGTGCGGTATCCAAAGGAAATCCGTTTAATGACTTTGATTTTATTATTAAGGCCTTCAATAAAGCTGTTGGTATAGTTAGTACCCATCATATTAAGGATATCGGTATTTAATGAGTGTTCTTAGGGAGGTCTTCATATAGCCCGATATATGGGGATAGTCAGATTTATAATTGTCTAAGATCATTAGGAATCGTTGCTTATTCTTGGTTTTAATACAGTACAACAGGTCTTAGTATAGTTCGTAGGTGTCTTTTAATTCGTTATCAATGTCTAAGAGGTAGTTAATGACATCCTCCTCACACATTAATCCACTGAAACAAACAAATCGTTTATGGTCAGTATAGTTAATATCTAAACGGTGCTTTGGGAACAACTTCCAGTAGCGTTTCAACTTATTATAAAAAGATTTATAAATATTGCGCTCAAATAATGTGCTAATCAATAACTTATATACTAACATCAATATCTTGCATCAAAATCGCTTTTTAAATATACCACCCGTGGGAAAATATAGTTCTATTTATCTTCTAATAATAAGATATTGTTGCGAGTATTAGTCCTAATTAGCAAACATTTTGTAGAACTTAGTTCCCTTATTGTATAGTTGATCCACATTACCTTTTTCAATAATCCTAGAATTCTCTAATACAAGAACATTATCAGCTAATCTAATAGTTGATAATCTATGGGATATTAATAATATTGTTAGACCTGGAAATGTTATTTTGATATTTTTAAGAATTCGCATTTCTGAATCCGAATCAATATTTGAAGTGCCTTCATCAATAATAAGTAACTTTGGATTGTTGTATAGGGCCCTACATAACGCTATCTTCTGTTTTTGTCCACCAGACAGTTTACTTCCTTTTTCACCAATAATCGCGTTTAGGTCCAATAAATTTGACTTCATAAGACTGTCTACTTCACATATACTTAGTAATTCTTGTATGCTTATTTTTGAATCATTTTTTCTACCAAATGTTATATTGTTTAAGATAGAGTCATTGAGCAAAAAGGTTTCTTGAGGAACATAACCTACCTGTTTTTTAAATTGATATAAGTCTTGATGTATATTAATTCCATCAAAAAACATATTTCCCGATTTAGGACTTAGTAAACCAGTTACTAAATTAATCAATGTTGATTTTCCACTACCGTTTTCACCTACAATGGCATATGAACATCCTTTTATTATCTCTAAATTTAAATTATCTAAAACATTTAAATTTTCATAAGAAAATGATACTTTATCAAATTTTAACAAAATGTTTCTATTTGTCTGAGTAATGTATGGTAAATAATCTATATTCTCCTTTACATTAATCACGGAGATATTTTTACTTAAAAATCCGGTTAGTTTGCTTACATTAATCTTAAAAACCTGTAAAAGCCGATTGAAGTTAACGATTCTTTCTATAGGGCTAAATAATAATGCAACTATTGAATTTAAAGCAATTAATGTCCCTACAGTCATACTGCCGTTAAAAACAGCTAATCCTCCATAATATAAAATAACAATATGTCCTAATATACTAGCGATGTTCGACAGATTATCGTAAGTAGCTGTGATAATGACATATTTTAGTCCTTGTTCATTAAACTCTTTTTGGGCACAATTGTACTTTTCTATAAATATATCTTCTGTGTTAAATACCCTTATTTCTTTAATGCTATCCAAAGAATCTTTAAGATTTTGGGTAACCTCAACATCTTTATCCATCATGTTCATTCTTTTTTTTCGAATTTTAGAGTTAAAAAAAAGATAAATAAGACCATACAATGGAAGTGACATAAGAGTAATAAAAAACATCTGTAGATTTACCACAGCTAATACTGTTAATCCAATCATAAGTAAAATAAAGTCCGCTATTGTATTTAGTAGTATATTAGATAAAAACCAGCTAATAGAAGTTATCCAATCTCTAAATAATGTTATAATGTACCCTTGCTTTTCTGATGTAAAAGAACTAAAGCTAAACTTCGTTGTAATACTAGAAAACATATCATTTCTAATATCATAAAGAATACTATATCCGTATTTTGAGAACAAAAGTTCTTTCAAAAACGAAATTATGTTACGAAATACATAAAATGAAATGTAACCCAAAACAAAGATTGTTAATAGAGATGTATCTTTTGACGGCAACACATTGTCTAAAAGAAACTTCATTATAAATGTTGCACTAATAGTTAAAAGATTGAGTACCAATCCACAAAAAATAGCAACCAGGTATTTTGATATTAGTGGCTTTAAGGTTTTTATTAGATATTCTTTTTCCATTTAGTATCATACCTTTCTTAACAGTTCGAAAAGACTATCCTTCTCTGCAAACTCCCAAAGATAGGAGTAGATTGTTTTCTTTTTTTCACGGCAATTAGGGGGGGGTGACTTTATATTTCCGTATGAATTATAGGCAGTTCCTCTACATCCTCCGCCACAAAAATATCTAATTTCGCAGCTTTTACATCCTTCAAACCCGTCAACTGTTAAATCACACAAGGTTTTCTTCAGCTCAGAGTATAACCATATATCCTCAAAGTTTTTTTCTCTGATATTTCCAAGTTTATGTTCTTCACTAATAAGCAAATTACATGGGTAGACATTTCCATTTGAATCAATATATACTGTTTGATTATCAATGCCACAACATTTTTTCTTAATTGGACTTATTAATGAATCGAAAATTACCTTTGTTGCATCTTTCTGTAAAACACTTTTATACTTATTATCATGTCTTAGTAAGTTTTTGTAGATTGGAAAAAGTTCATAAGATAATGGGCGTTTCATTGATTTACTTCTTGATAATCCCTGCCAGAACATTTCTATAAACCTAACACTTGATATACCTAGATTTATCGCAAAATCTAGTACCTCTTGAATTTCATGAATGCTCTTTTCTGTCAGTAATACTCCTAGAAGTATTTTTACATCATACTTTCTTAAAATTTTTATGGTTTCTATCACCTTATCAAAGGTATTTTTTCCCCTGTTGAACTCATGTGATTCTTTTGTAATTCCATCTAAAGAGATTTGAACCGTCAAATTTCCTATCCTTGAAAGCCTCTTAGCATCATCCTCATTAATAAGCGTTCCATTAGTCACTAAACCAACTCTATGCTTTTCTTCTTTATTTGACACGTATTCTAAAATCTCAAATAACTCACTTTTTCTGCAAAACGGCTCCCCACCAGAAATAGAAAAGCCATAAGATAAAAACGGGAGTACCTCATCAGCTATTTTTTTCATTTCTGTTATGCTTAATTCATTATCAAGTTTTTCAGTATATGAGTTGTAACAACTAGAACATCTTAAATTACATTTGTTTGTGATACCAAAAATAAAACTTGTAATAAGATTATCTGGATTTCTGGGAATTGGTGAAGCAAAATACTTCTCCATGGATAATATTTTTTTCGAAATTAATGAATTAAATAACCTTTCATATTTTTTAAGCTCCTCTGTTTCTAAGATTTCGTAGGAGAGTAAGAAATTTTGAATCGTCTGACCATCCTTGAAAAAATTAAATATTTCTATTAGTTTTTTATTAGCAATTAACCAAGTAGGTATCTCGGGAAAAATAAATAGAATTTCGCCTTCTTTTTCGATATGAGTAAATGTGTTCGTGTAGTATATATTATTGTCTATCATACTCCCCTCCCTTAACTAGATTTCGTTTAGATTTCAACCATCTTTCTGCTTCTTCTTTAAAAAATTCCCTATGTTCACAAACCTCCCAAATTATTTCAGTAAAGTACATTTTTAAACTATTGCATTCTATTGCCTTTCCATATAAATTGTCTCTATTAGCCAAACAGACACCTCTACAGCCTCCACCACAGAAGTGTTTTACTTCACAATTCATACAACTTTCACCAAAATCTTTATTAACATCAAATGATCTTAACTCTTTATATATTGGTGAATTATAATATAAATCCTTTATATCATCCTTAAGTGCATTACCAATAATGTACTTATCGTGTGCCATGTTAGGACATGAAAAGATGTCCCCGTTTGATTTAATATACATAGTACCATGTCCTGTTCCACAACTATGTAATCTATTCAAATTCCTCACATGAATAATTGATTTACTTTCAAGACCATTTTTTATTAGAGAATTATAATCTTCATCAAAATAGTACTCAACAATCTTACTTATTATTTTTTTTGAATTAACCCTTCTTATACTTTTATCAGTGAGGGCCCTTCCAATGTATTGAACGGGTTGTAATTGAACAGTATGCACTTTTAACTTTTTGGCTAACTCGAAATATTCATCTATCTCATCAAAAAAATTCTCTGTACAAATTGGAGACCAAGCCACCTTTATGTTGTTACTGATTAAACGTTCAATATTCCATAGAAGTTTATCATAGGTTCCTTCTCCTCTTAGATATTCATGCGTTTCTCTCTTTGCTCCATCAAGTGAAACTTGTAGAGTCAGGTTTTCAATTTTTGAAAGTTCCTTTATAAGATTTTCAGATAATAAAAGACCATTTGTAATTACAACAACATTTTTAAATCTTGACATAGCGAAATTAATTATACTTAATATATCCTTTCGTGTAAAGGGTTCCCCACCGGTAATTATAAAATTACACTCTTTTGTTTCAGAAAATGAGGATGCCTTCTCTATTAATTCTATTAATTGATCTGTTGATAATTCATTTTCATTTGCTTCGCCTGCTGAAGCATAACAGTGTTTGCATCTTAAATTACATTGCTTTGTTACTTGTAAAGAAATATAGTACAACTGTCTGATGTTATCATAAAAAGGTTTTCCTATTTGATGTGGAACTTTTGACACGATTTTATTTTCAATAAGGTAATTAAATATTTTCATATTTCGTTCATCTATTAAAAAATCTTGAATGTTTTTGTATTCGAATTTCGTAAAGATAATTTTCTCTATGAAATTCTGATACTCTTTTGGAAGAGCTAGATAAAAAGGGATATCAGGCCAAATAACTATTATAAAGTCTTTATCATCCCTTTTCAATATTTTACCTCTAAATGAATAGAAGATTTCATCACTCATATATTTATACTGTTACTCAAAAAAAGAACAAACATATCGATTTTGAACCTTTAATATTTGTTTTGAGTTATTTAATCGAGTAACTTCTCCTTTCACATTTTTTCTTATCCTTCTTTCATAATTCCAAGGGAGATTATTTGTTATTTTTTAAATTTTATTCTAATTTTTTATTTATCTGGTGCGGAAAAATCTTTAAAATTAATTTCTTTATATTAGACTTGATTTCACTTTTACTAATAACTGTAGGTAATCTGTTTTGATAGCATAGAAATCCGTACTGTACTTTTTGAGTACGGATTTCTATAACCATTGTGATTTTGATTCATTCAAGAGATAACATTTAGAAGGCAATTCTCTTGATTTTGATATAATATTATCTCAGAGTACAACTAATAAGATGGGTATTTAAAACCATCATTTACTAAAATGGTGCTCCGTAATGCCATGCATCAATATCAGCTATGACAATATCATTACAAGTATTAGGCTTCACATCAGGTTCTGCAATTATTATGTTTTCGATAGAAGTATCGTTTTTCATCTAAATTACCTCCTTCCTTAATTAATAAAATACACAACTAACCAAATTTACAAAAGTAACTATTCGGTTATTGTTTCAGTATATCATAATAATTCATAAAAATTTGTCGAAAAAAGTCGATTAAGATCAGTTTGATATTAATTTTATTCTACTTGGTAAATAACGGATAGATAATATTTCTAAAACAAATAATTTTCAGATTTCATCCACTTATCTTTTCTTATATATAATAGGATTTAAGGAATATAAATCTAATCTATTCTCTTCCCATCTAATTATTCCTACATGGTCATCAATGACTGGTTCAATCTTATGTTGACTCTTTTATACAAAATCAAATGCTTTTTCAACGGGTCAGCTCAATCGCTTATCCGTATTAAACATGAGAATATGTATTATATGTTACATACATTTAATAATAAAATCCTCCTCAAGAATTTGTTAAAGAGGTCTATTGTAAAGTAAGAATTTAATAAATAAAAAGTTCTGACGATATTAGCAAAAATCTAGGTTCTTTTTAGAGGTTACGAAATAAATAACTTAATAAAAAATCACTTTTCATTTGGTTAAATTGGTAGATCATATGCGGTTACACTAGTAATACTAAACCGCTATTTCGATTCATAGCAAAACCAGTTAACCCCAAGCTTTATTTATCCTCCTACCATAAGTGGCGGAGTAGTGCAAATTTTGGCGCTGCCTTTGTTAAGGGTGTTATGAAATCTGTTGGAGGGAAATTTGTAGCAGATATATTCTCTGCAACCTTGTTTGGAACAGAAATTGGATCAATTGAAAGTTATGGAGTTGCTTTTGTAACAGGCGGTTTGTCAAAAGACTTCTTTAGAGGTAAAGGCTTAGCTGGATTTGGTATGGATGTTGCTGTGAGACCAATTTTAACTCAATTTGCTGAGATTGGTACTGGTAAAATAGTGGATTTTGTACTGAAAAACTTGCATATGACGTTGCTGTTAGAAGTATTACTTATGGAGCAGGAGAATGGAAACCATTTTATAGCTTTCACTATTGGGAAGTCATACTTATTTTCAGTCGCAAAATCACCAACCGAAACAACCTTACCTTAATCTACTACGATACCAGTTATAGTTTTAAAGTCTTCATTTTTAACTGTAAATTCTGATTTTAAAATTAAGTTGGATTGTCAAGGTACATCACTACATTAAACATATACATTTTTATACTTAGAAAATACAAAATTAGCTATTATTGTTAGTGATTAATAATAAGGTTCTGTTTACGATTCATTTAAAGGCTCGTACCATAACTTGTGACGGGTTCAATTGATGAGACCACTTATCAACAATTATTAAATGAATATCAAAGTGAACACTTTAAATGAAAAGTTAAATGAAATTAAAAAATTAAAAAATGAAATAAAAGACATCTCTGATGGGATTAAAAAGATAAAAGCAATTATGAAAGAAAGCCCAAAAGAAAGTAATTTGAATAAAATCTTACTCAATAAACTAATTGATAGAATAGAGATATCTCCAGCGATAAAGGTTGGAAAAAAAGAGTCAATGAAATAAAAATTATTTACAATTTTATAGACATCACATTATAAAAATCAATTGGTAATGAAAATAGATTGTGGAATGTAGTAGAGGATAGATACTTCCACAGTCTTTTTTTGCCCATTGTAGATATAATGGACGTTGTATTGTCCAATCAGGCAATAAGAACTGATAGAGCAAAGATTAAGCAGTAACATCAAATTCTAAGCTGTGATAAAATTATTATCGAGGTCTAGTCTAATATGGATAAATTAAATAATTGAATTGAGGTACTCTATCTCAGGGATTACATATATAAATAACGCAAAAACAATTATTTAATCATCGCTCACTGAGAAGTTACTACAAACGCAATCACCAACATCAATGAAGATTTTTAAATTTTGAAATATGTTTATTGATGGATGAATATTCTGTAAGTTGAAACTTTTAGTATGTGGTGATTATGGCATAAAGTATAATAAGCAAAATGTAGCCACAAAACTACTTGACTAATGACAATAAAAAAATGTGGGTAAGAGCAATCTAAATTTCTGTGCTCTTACCCACCTTATGATTTAATGATATTCGTTTTACCACAAAACCAATTTGTCTTTTTTTAAACTACAAATGCTTATTTACATATTTTAAAATCCGATCCTTAATTATTATTGCCTCACTTTGAATTACATCAACTGTGTCCTTAAAGTGTGTTTTATCAGTTTCATTTGTTAAACTATTAAGATTAATCTTAACATTAAATATTGCACCTTCTAAACCTGCATACAATAATAAACATCCAACTCCGATATCACTTAAAGCATTTTTATTACCATAAGTCACCATTTTTCCAATTATTTTTAGTGCTTGATATGATAATTTAACAATTTCTAATGGAACTTCAATCGCTCCGATTGTTGCGCTTTCGATTTGTTTACTTCGCAACACTTTTTCTTCATCGGTTGTTCTTGGTAATCTAAAAGCTTCCATAATCAGGTTAAATGCTTCTGTATCCTTATCAACTAAAGGAATTAATTTTTCTTTAACTTTATTTAAGGTATTAAAATTGGCTTCATATTCAGAGCGAACTTCTTCATCAAAAGCTAAATACTGTCTTTTATTAAATGTCAAATGTGAAACCATCTTCGATAAGCTAACACCTAATGTCGATACTAACCCTGATACACTTCCTCCTCCAGGAGCTGGAGAACCTGAATCAACTTCATCAATAAATGTTTTTAAAGTCATTTCAATTAATTTCATTTTTCCTCCCTATATACGGTTTGTTGATTAGAAACAACTAACTCTCCCCGTTTATATACATCTTTTACATGATTTACACCAAAATGATAGATTAGATATTCAAGATTAGGGACAGCAAATAATACTAAATCAGCATATTTACCAACCTCAATTGAACCAATTTGCTCTTCCTTATTAACAGCACAAGCGCCATTAATTGTTACCGCTGTAATAACTTCTTCAGGTAATAATTTCATTTTTAAACATGCTAGCTGCATGACAAATTGTAAGTTTTCTGAAGGGCAACTACCTGGATTATAATCTGATGATAAACTAACCCCACATCCATTATCAATCATTACTCGGCCCCTAGCATATGCTTTATTAAGATTAAAAGACGTGGCTGGTAATAAATTGGCAACAACTTTGTGCTTAGCTAGACATTTTATTTCTTCATCAGGGGTTGCCATTAAGTGATCAGCTGAAGTACATCCTAATTTACAAGCTAGTGTCGCGCCACCTAATGCGACCATTTCATCAGCATGAATTTTTAATTTAAATCCTAATCTTTTAGCACTTGATAAAATAAGTTCACTTTCTTCTAAAGAAAATACCCCTTCTTCGCAAAAAACATCACAATAATCAGCTAAATCATTAGCTTTTATAATAGGTAACATTTCGATTACTTTTTTAAGATATTCTGCTTTATTATTTCGATATTCACTAGGAAGCGCATGAGCACCCATAAATGTACTTACGATATCAATTGGATGGTTTTTTGATAATGCTTTTGCTACTTCTAGTTGTTTCACCTCTGTATCTAATTCTAGACCATACCCACTTTTGGCTTCAACAGTGGTTACCCCATGAGTTAACATAATATCTAGACTCTTTTTTGCTTTTTCATATAGTTCATTAAAACTCGCGGCTTTTGTCCCTTTCACAGTATTTAAGATCCCGCCACCTTGATTTAGAATCTCAAGATAGCTATAGCCCTCAAGTTTCATTTTAAGCTCATGCTCTCTTGAACCACCATGTACTAAATGAGTATGCGAGTCGACAAATCCCGGTAACATTAATAAACCACTACCATCAACTAACTGGGTTTTTTCAGTAATATATTCCTGATATCCTTCACCGCTTGAAACCTCTTCGATAATCCCATCTTTAATAACGACATAACCATTTTTGATAATTTCGATATTGCGCATATCTTTACCACATCTTAAAGCATTTTCACCGCTCAGCGTAACTAAGTGGGAGATGTGAAATATTATTAAATCATTTTTCATTTTATCACGACCTAATCAAAAAGATTGGTTTCTAACACCTTATCCATGCTAAATCCATCTAATCCTAAATAATACTCAATTGATTCTACTAGAGCCTCCATTGGCACAAGTCCGATAATTTCACTTCCTAAAACATTTACCCCATAACGTTTTGCCTCCATTTTAACGGTTTCAAAAACACGATAAATCGATGTCTTCTTGTAATTTGTGATATTCATCGTAACTTGAACAATACCTTTTTCCTTAATTTCTGCGGGACCTGCTTTTATATAACGAAAACCACCACTAGAATTTCTAATTGCCTTCGCAATTTTTGCTGCTATTTCTATATCATTTGTCCCTAAATTGATATTAAATGCTACAAGTGGAAGTCTTGCACCTACTGCGGTTGCACCTGCGGTTGGATGGATTTCAGCTTTTCCAAAGTCAGGTGCCCATTCTTTTTCCTTTATTTTGGATTTCATCCCTTCAAATTGTCCCTTACGAATATTAGCGAGATTAACTCTTGCTTCAGAACTTGCTGCTGCTTCATATAAAAATATAGGTATTTGATATTTAGTACTTATTGCTTCCGCACAAGCTTTTGCGACTTCAACACATTCTTCCATCGTTATATCCTTTATCGGAATAAACGGTATTACATCAAGCGCACCCATTCGTGAGTGTTCACCTGAATGATGATTTAAATCGATTAATTCCGTTGTTTTTCCTACCATTTCGATAACAGCATCTTTAACCGCATTAGGTTCACCTAATAATGTTACTACAGTACGGTTATAACTCGGGTCCGCTTCATAACTAATTAATTTAAATCCCGGTTTATTTTTTAAAACACTAACAATTGCTTCAATTTTCCCTTTATCTCTACCTTCAGAAAAATTGGGTACACATTGAACTATTTTCATCTTATTTTCCACCTTTAATATAGTTTTTAGCTACTAAAGTTTTTATATATTCCTCATCTGTCAAATATGGTAAAGTAATATGGTTAGCTTTATCAATATCATTATATTCCATAGAAGTTGTTAATGCATTTTCATTACGAGCCCAAGCACGTCTTGCAACTCCACCCATAACATCCCATGGTACTGAAAGTGAAAGAATCTCATCAACACGTTTACTTCCATCAAGTACCATGCCAAAACCACCATTAATAGCTTTTCCGATTCCTACTCCTCCACCATTATGAAGTGCAACCATACTCATACCACGAGCAACATTACCAGCAAAGATATGGGTTGACATTTCTGCCATGATATTAGAACCATCTTTAATATTAGCTGTTTCTCTAAATGGTGAATCAGTACCACCTGTATCATGATGATCCCTACCAATCATTATTGGCCCGACTTCACCATTTCTTACTAATTCATTAAACTTTAAGGCAATTTTTAACCTTCCCAGAGCATCTTGATAAAGAATCCGTGCTTTAGTTCCAACGACGAGATTATTCTTTTTAGCATCCCGAATCCAATTATAATTGTCTCGATCTTGAAAACGACGATTAGGGTCAATACAACTCATTGCTGCTTGGTCAGTTTTATCTAAATCACAATCTTTTCCACTTAAACAAACCCATCTAAATGGTCCATATCCATAATCAAATAAAATTGGCCCCATAATATCTTCAACATAACTAGGCCAGATAAAGCCATCAAGCGGATTCTCACCATTCTTACAAACAGCTTTAACACCTGCATCATAAATTGCTTTCAAAAAGCTATTTCCATAATCGAAAAAGTATGTACCTCTAGCAGTTAAAGCTTTTACTACCGAAAAATGTCTTTTAAGTCCTTCATCCACTAACTGCTTAAAACGCTTTTTATCATGCTTTAATAGTTCTGTCCGTTCTTCAAAAGTAAGTCCTACTGGTGTATATCCACCATCATAAACATTATGACATGAGGTTTGATCACTTAATAAATCGATATGGATTTGATGTTTATCAGCATATTCTAGTAAAGTTACAATATTTCCATGATAAGCAATCGAGATTGGCTCTTTCTTTTCCTGATATGCTTTTGCCTTCTTAAAGGCATCACCTTCATCACTAGTTACATACTTTACCCAACCTTGTTCATGTCTTGTTTTAATGCGTGATAAATCAACTTCCGCAATAATTGAAACCCCACCAGCAATATCAGAGGCTTTCCCTTGAGCCCCACTCATACCACCTAAACCACTAGAAACAAACAATCTTCCCGCTAAATCTTGATCTTCAGGAATCCCTAATTTATCACGTCCAGCATTTAAAATTGTTGAATAGGTTCCATGAACGATTCCTTGCGGACCGATATACATCCAGCCTCCAGCTGTCATTTGCCCATATGAGGCTACGCCTAAACTTGCAGCCCTGTTCCAATTTTCCAAATCATCATAAAGTCCAATCATTAATCCATTAGTGATAATAACTCTTGGTGAGAGTTTATGTGACTTAAATAAACCTAAAGGATGTCCAGATTGTACTACAAGTGTCTGTTCATCAGTCATTATTTCAAGGTATTTTTTAATAAGATGATATTGCATCCAATTTTGCATTACCCGACCTGTTTCACCATAAGTAACTAATTCATACGGATAAAGTGCCGTCGCAAAATCGAGATTATTATCAATCATGACTTGGATTGCTTTACCCTCGATAGTATTACCATGATATTCATCGATCGCTTTACCACATATTTTCCCTTGAGGCCGAAAACGATAACCATAAATTCGTCCCCTTGTTAATAGTTCTTCTAAAAACTCTGGTGCTAATTCTTGATGCCACTTTTCCGGTACATAACGCAAAGCATTTTTAAGTGCTAATTCAGTTTCCGCTTTATTTAGTGTAAACTCACGTTTAGGTGCTCTCCTAATATTGGAATCAAATTCCGGATATTTTGGTAATTCCAAAAATATCGAATCCAATTTCACTGTCATTTTTTCAGATATCTGCTGATTATTTAACAAAATATTACCTCCTATAGTAAGCGTTTTCCATTAACATTATAATATAAATAATGGATATTTACAACCATTTAAAAAGAGTGGATACTCCACTCTTATAAAAGTTTACCAACCTTTAGTTCCACCGAATTTAATAAGCTTCCCTCAATAACTAATTGACGCATTTTGTCAATTATTGGCGACATAACAATATCTTCGGAAATAAAAGCAATCTTATTTCTAATGATATCATAGGCAACCTGTGTCCCTAAACCTAAAGTTTTTTTCTCACGCAGATCAATCGCTTGACAACTCGCTAAAATTTCCATCGCAATCACATTTTCGGTATTAAATAAAATATCTCTTGCTCCTCTAGCAGCGATAGTTCCCATTGAAACATGGTCTTCTTGATTAGCACTTGAAGGAATTGAATCGACACTTGCTGGATGTGATAATACTTTATTTTCACTTACTAATGCCGCTGCAGAATATTGTGTAATCATAAACCCAGAATTTAAGCCGCTATTTTTAACTAAAAATGCTGGCAATCCCTCGTTTAAACTAGGATTTACTAACCGTTCTAATCTTCTTTCAGAAATATTAGCTAGTTCACTAATCGCAATTTTCAAATAATCAAAGATTAATGCCATCGGTTCACCATGAAAATTACCACCAGAAATAATATTATCATGATCAAAGATTAACGGATTATCCGTAGCAGCATTCATTTCTATTTCGACTTTAGTTTTGATAAAGTTTAATGCATCTTTACACGCACCATGAACTTGTGGCATACACCTTAATGAATAAGCATCTTGAACTCTGAGATTACCTTGACTTGTCAAATATGTACTATTATTTGTTAAAGACCTGATATTTTTAGCGGTATTAATTTGCCCCTCATGACCTCTAACTAAATGAACCCTTTCATCCATAGCTTCTCTAATTCCGTATAAAGCTTCCATCGTTAAACTACCAGCAATGTCAGCAATTTTAGCTAACTTAATCGCATCATAGGTTGTAAGAGCACCAACTGAAGTCATCACTTGTGTGCCATTAATTAGTGATAAGCCTTCTTTGGCAAATAAAGTTAATGGTTCTAGGTTATATTTCTTCAACACTTCTTTAACTTCACATATGTTACCTTGATAGCTTACTTTCCCAATTCCAATCAAACTAAGCCCCATATGTGCAAGGGGTGCTAAATCACCACTAGCACCTAAAGAACCTTTTTCAGGAATTAATGGCAAAATATTTTCATTTAAATAAAAAATTAATCTTTCTAGTGTACTTAGTCTAATACCAGAAAAACCTTTGGCGAGTGCATTAATTCTTAATAAAATAATCCCACGGGTAATTTCTTCAGCAAAAAAGGCACCCACGCCACAAGCATGACTTTTTAATAAATTTTCTTGAAGCCTACTGACTTCGCTTTTACTGATACTAACATTGGCTAATTTACCAAATCCAGTCGTAACCCCATAAACGACCTTTTCAGTATCGACAATTTCTTCCACAATTTTCTGACTATTTGTTATCTTAATCTGTGCCTCGCCACTTAATGTAACCTTTTCTTTATAACGAACAACCTCGATAAACTCAGATAATGTAAGACTATTCCCATCTAATATTACAGCCATAATTTTCCTCCTCAAGAAAGCGTTTCCATTTCAAGTTTTTATATAAGTAGCTAATAACTAGCCACTTTTGACGTACTTGTATATAAATATTATAATATATTATTTCCTAGATAGCAATATTTACAAAATTCCAGTAGCTATATTGGTCAATGCTCAAGATGATAGTTATGAGGATCAAGTAAATCAACCTTTAACAGATGAAGAATTAGCTGAAAGATACCGACAAGCAGAAATCCAAGAAGAACAAGATAATTTAGTTATTCAAGAATTAGAGAAATATGTTATAATTGAGGAAAATGGAACCTTAAACCTTAATATACCAGAAACTGTAATAGAACAAGTTAAATTTAATATTAATGGTGTCAATCAAGAAATTCTATCAAATAACATTTATGTTGATGAAGATTTAGATATTATAATTAATGGTGTAGATGAGTTATATTCTATTCAAGGAGTCTCTAATAAATTCAAATGGAGATGAGGAAACGAGTATTTTAGTTGGTTTGCTAACAATGGCGATAGGTGCAGGAATAAGTATAACAACTAAAACTAGTTTAGTTACTCAAGTTAATAAAGCAGTAGGAGGAAAAACAGGAGCAACAATCAACTATTACACTAGAGATTTAAACATTGCTTTACGATATCTCCCTTGTGTAAGTGCAGTAGTATTGGGAAGTTTAGCCGCACAAGCTGCTTTTAGTTGGTGGTGTTATCGTTAGTCTCATAAAAGTCATTTTGTTTGTTTACGGAGGATATGTATCAAGTAGAGGTGCATTTATGGTCGCATACGGAATATTGTATCAAGGATCATATACTAAATTTAAACTTGGAAAAATAACAGTATCAAAAATAAATTAAATAGGTAGGTAAAAATGGAAGAAAAATGGGCGTGGCCTTTTATGATAATTCTTAGTCTAATATTTTTTGGAGAAACATTCTTTCCCGTTTTGAAAGAAAAGAAAGAATACCTAAAACATATTATAATATTATTATCAATCTATTTTGCATTATCTTTACTAACACTAATTCTCTACCTAACAAATATTTTCCCTTACTTGCTAACAATATTCGTCTTAGCTGTTTGTTGGGCATATTATGTTATTCCAAATATTATTAGAACAATTATAAACAAAAATAAGTTATTTACAAAGGCAGCACTTCTAATTATTAGTTTAATGACACTAATAAGTGGTATAATGTTCATTACTATTTTTATAATCGAGTAGGAGATAAATAATTAATTTATTTATCGTCCTCTCACACCACCGTACGTACCGACCTAGTATACGGTGGTTCGTTTACTTTACCTAATGGTACAATTTAGATAGTAGTTTAACGCGGACATTAGTCCGCGTTTTGCTAATCTTTTATTTGTAATTGTAGTATTTAAAATGTAACTATTGCTTGCTCTTGCGTATCCTTTACGCGTGTTTGCCCATTCCCATGCTTTGGGTTTTGAACACCTAATTTAATTAGCCTTGTAAATCTTGTTTTAACCTTTTTCCAGGTCTTCCAGATTACTACTCGAATTCTTCTTCGAATCAATCTATCTAATTCAATTAAAAGACCCTTACATTGGGCAATTTTAAAATAGTTTATCCAACCTACAAGTATTTGTTTTAATTTCAAGAATCTATAATCCAATGATACCGACCAACTTCTTCCGGTCAGCACTTATGTAAGACTATTCCCATCTAATATTACAGCCATAACTTTTCCTCCTCAAGAAAGCGTTACCATTTCAAACTTATATATAAGTAACTAATAACTATCCACTTTTGATGTACTTGTATATAAATATTATAATATATTATTTTCTAGATACAATATTTACAAAATTCTCTTTATTTTAAAACAATCCATTATATAATTAATAAAAAAGTAAAGGGTTGGTAATATGGGTTTTACTTTAATATTAATCGGATTACTATTAACTAATATTGACTTTTATTTATTTGGTTTTGATATTTTCCCCGATGTAATCGGTTATATATGCTTTATCGGTTTGTATAATGTGATATATGTAAGTGAAAAATTCAAGGTTGCAACATATTTGATGATTCCCTTAACTATACTTTCGGTAATTGAAATGCTGATTTACTTAAAGACATTTGGGAAAGTAACTCCTGCTTTATTAACCTTATTCAAAGTTTTCGATAATATCTTAAATATTAGCTTTTGCTACCTGTTATTTAGAGGGATTGTTGATTTCGCCCATCAAGCAAAAAGTAAAAGTGTTATGGTATTAGCTGAAACAGCCTTTGTGTTTAATATCGTTATTTTAATTTTCGGTCAATACTTGTTATATATTCCCTTTATGAATATTTTCTACCTTGTTTTACTAGTTATCTACTGCAGAATAGTCGCAAAGACTCTCATTCAAACTAAGGCGTTATTATTTATCATTAAAAGTGTTAAATATTAAAGGCTATAAAAAAGAATCAATCGAAAAAATTGATTCTTTTATTTTTTTATAGCTGTGGTGGTTTACGAATTTTAGTAGCCTGTTCGAAAGCATAAGCTATCTTAATTAAAGTTGGCTCACTAAATGCTTTCCCAGTAAAAGTAATTCCCACAGGTTCATTAGCTTTTGTATATCCACAAGGGACAGTAATCGATGGATAGCCTGCTTTTGCAGGGATTGCTGCGCCAAAATTATTTGGAAATACCAAGCAATCAAATTCTGCTTCATTTATAATCTTATCGATTCCAGAAGTTCTTGATAAGTATAAATCACTTTCTAAACTAGTTAAGTATTCACTTTCGGTTAAATTACCGCTTGTTTTTTCAGCCTCAAGTAAAATACTTTGACCGTACTTTAGCGCTTTGTCCTTATGCTGATTATTAAATGCGATAATATCCGCTAGGGTTTTAGGGCTAAGGTAATAATTTAGTCCATTCTTAAATTCATATAATAAAACATTGATATTCCATTTTTCTTTTGCGGTCGGAATAATTGTATCTTTAATAATTCCACCTAATGAGGCGAGTGATTTAAGCGCTGAATCAAAAATTTTAAGCTTTTCAGCGTTTAATCCTTCACGACAAACGCCAAAGCGATATCCCTTAATATCTTCTTCTAAGTATGCAGTATAATCGAAATTGTTATTTGCTAAGGCATTAAGCAGATAGACACAATCCTTAACATTACGAGCGATTGGCCCAGCAGTATCTTGGCTGTGGGAAATAGGGATTATGCCTTTAGTGCCAATTAATCCCACTGTTGGTTTAATGCCAACACATGAATTTTGACTTGCAGGTGATAAAATAGAACCAGAAGTTTCTGTCCCCACACTAACACAAACTAAGTTAGCAGAAACAGCAGCAGCGCTTCCACTACTACTACCACCAACATCGATTTTAGATCCATAAGGATTTAATACCTGACCGCCACGTGAACTATATCCATTAGGCATATTATATGTCATAAAATTAGCCCATTCAGTCATATTAGCCTTACCTAAAATGATCGCTCCGGCTTCTCTTAATCGCCTAGCTACATCAGAATCCTTTAAAGCATAGGAATCTTTTAAAGCTAGTGACCCCGCTGATGTATGCATTTTGTCTCCCGTATCGATATTGTCTTTAAGAATTACGGGAATACCATGAACTATACTTCTTGGACCAGATATTTTTCTTTCTTCATCTAAAGCGTGTGCGATTGTTAAACAATCAGGATTGACCTCAAGCACAGAATTTATCAATTTATCATATTTTGCGATTCTACTCAAATACATTAAAACAAGCTCGTAAGAAGTTAATTCGTGATTATTAAACTTAGTTTGGATTTCATCAATCGTAACATCGATTAACCAATCTTCACTGAGAACATTTAAATTAGGATTACGCAAAAAAATCCCCCCTATTTAATGGCAATAAGCTCAATTTCAACCAATACATCTTTAGGTAAGCGCGAAACTTCAACACAGGCTCTGGCTGGTTTATGGTTTGAAAAATACTGTGCATAAACTTCATTAACACAGGCAAAATCATTCATATCTTTAATAAAGATTGTTGTTTTTACTACATCCTCAAAACTTAACCCACTTTCTTGTAAGATTGCCTGAAGATTTTTTAATACTTGATGTGTTTGTTCACCAACATCTTCAGATACTAATTTCATCGTTTCAGGGACAAAAGGAATTTGTCCAGAAACAAATAATAGATTACCAGCCATTACTCCTTGCGAATAAGGACCAATAGCAGCTGGTGCCTTGTTTGTAAAAATTACTTTCTTTTCCATTTTATTCCTCCTTAAATCATAATTATATTATAAACCTCTTTTAGCCAAAACTCAATTTAATAAAAAAAGCCCACTTTTAAGTTTGGCTTTCTTTTAATCTACCTGCAATTTCATTAATTTTCCGTAACCGATGATTTAATCCTGATTTGCTAATTTGCTTATTATATTCCTCATAGTAGAGTTCACTTAATTCAGCAAATGTTGAATCGGGATATTTTAACCTTAAAATCGCAACTTCTAATAATTTATCGTTTAAAATATCTAAACCTAGTGTATCAGCGATTAAATTAATATTATCAATCGCTTTATTAGAGGCTTCCCAAGAACGATTCAAATTCGCAATATCACAATTTCTAATCCGATTGACAGAATTATTCATATCACGAAATATTCTAATATCTTCAAAGTCTAAAACGGCATTAGTCGCATTAATAATCCGTAAAAAATCAGAGATTTTTTCAGATTCTTTTATATACACAATATAATTTCGTTTGCGTTTTAATATGCGCGCATTTAAATTATATTCATTAGTTAAAGCTTGTAAATCATCAGCAAGTTTAGCATCTAAAATGGATAATTCAAAATGATAAGCTGACCGCTCTGGATTATTAACAGAACCACTCGCTAAAAAGGCTCCTCTTAAGTAAGCCCTTTTACAACAATTTTGTTCAATTAGTGCAGGTGCTATACCGCTATTATCCATATCGATAAGCATTAAATCTTCAATTATCATTTCCGCAAAATTGGTAATCCTAATGATATAAACATTAGCTTTATTTAAGCGCATTTGTTTTCGCGTTAATAAATCGATTTGGACATCATATAATTGTCTTAATAATTTGATATACCTTCTTGCGATTGTGGCATTTTGGGTTTGAAATTCAATTCTTAATCCATCCCGGGAAATATTTACCACACCATTAATTTTCGTAAGTGCAGATAGTTCAGCCTTAGCACAACAATCTGAAACAACCAACGAAACAAGTTCATTTTTTGTTCTCGATGCAAAAGACATAACACCACCTCAATTATTCTAAATTCTCAATTAGCATCATTAATAAATAAGCCGCAATTTTATTACTATTATGTCTAATATGGTTTTTTTCATTAACATAGATAAATTTATCGGTAATAAACTCCTTATTTAGTTTAATAATTTCATCATAATCTATCGCAACTAGCTCAGCGTCGATTGCTTTATATTTATTTAACACTGCTTGATTAATATTTTTATCATCATTAGCAATAATACTATCGATTAATCCTTGACCTAAATAACTTTCAAGTACCCTTACATGCTTACTTACAGGATAATTATCAGTTTCTCCAGGCTCGGTCATGACGTTACAAATATAAACCTTTTTAGCTTTTGAGGTGTTTAAGGCATCTTTCACACCAGGTACTAACAAATTAGGGATAATGCTGGTATATAAACTACCTGGTCCAAAAACAATCATATCAGCCTTTTCGATAGCTTTTAACACCTCTTTAGTAACTTCAATATCATCTTCTTCTAAAAAAATCTGCTTTATTTTTTTCTTTGCCGCTGTAATATGAGACTCTCCATAGATAATTGTTCCATCTTCCATCTCGGCCCTGAGCGTAATTGGTTTTTGTGCCACCGGTAGAATTGTACCCTTTACATTTAATACCTCACTTAATTGTTGAATCGCTAGCACATAATCCCCCGTAATCTGAAATAAAGCAGTGAGTAAAATATTACCAACCGTATGATTGGCAAATAATGTATCCTCAGTAAAGCGATGATTTAACAAAGTGTTCATCAGTGGCTCCGCTTCACTCATCGCAATCATCACTTTACGAATATCTCCAGGTGGGACAACATGGATAGCACTGCGAATATCACCACTACTACCCCCATCATCTCCCACTGTAACAATTGCGGTTACATCTAAGGGGTATTTTTTTATGCCCTTTAAAACATAAGATAATCCTGTCCCCCCACCAATAATTACTAGATTAGGATCCCTATCCATACTAATTCTCCTTCCGATCCTTCTCAATATCCCGATGCCAAACATAGGAGTGATAGTGATCTTTTAACTGTTGTTGTAATGCAATCGCAATTGCCACTGAACGATGTTGACCTCCTGAACAGCCAATTCCAATCATTACTTGATTTTTTGCAATCTCACTAAATTTTGGAATCACAAAATTTAATAATGCCGTTAATTTTTCTAAAAATACTTGTGTTGAATCATTATCCACCACAAATTGATAACATTCTTCATCACAACCTGTTTGATCTCGTAATTTATCAATATAAAAAGGATTAGGGAGAAACCTAACATCAAATACGTAATCACAATCGATTGGTGCGCCATATTTAAAACCAAAAGACATAATATTGACATCAAAATATTTCTTTTTAAAACTAAAACGAGTCGCAATTTCTTGCTTTAATTTATTAGAACTTAAATATGATGTATCAATGATATAATCAGCCGATTCACGAACATTTTTTAAAACTTGCCTTTCTTTTAAAATGCCTTCAATTATTGAGCCTTGTTTTAACAAAGGATGAAGTCTTCTCGTTTCCTTAAAACGTTTAACTAATACATCATCATTGGCATCCAAAAAAAGAATCTTTAACTTTAAACTTTGTGTTGCTTTTAGCTCTTTAATCACATTGATTAAACTCGAAAAATCTTGACTGCGACTATCAACAACAACCGCGAAATTCTCAATATTATTGTAATTTAAATTATTCTCACTTGTTAGTGAAGTTATGTGATTTAATAAGACTACTGGCATATTATCAATACAATAATAACCTAAATCTTCCAGACAATTTAGAGCGACGGATTTACCCGCTCCACTCATTCCCGTAACCAAAAGCAAATTTTTTACTAATTTAGTCATCTAATCACCACTTTTAGTAATCTCACTATCATTATATCACATTAAATATTGAATTATTATACTTTGGGTAAAATTAGCCCCAAAATAAAAAGGATAAGTTTAACTTACCCTATGCTAAAGTTTCAAGATATTTAACCGCATTTTGAGCTGCGATTGCTCCATCATTAGTAGCGGTAATTATTTGCCTTAATTCTTTTTCAGTGACATCCCCAGCAGCATAAACACCTTTAATATTCGTTTCCATTCTTTCATTAACAATTATATACCCTTGAGGATTTAACTTAATATCTTCCTTAAACATTGATGTTACTGGGTCTTGACCAATGTAGATAAAGGCTCCATCACAAATAATTTCTTTTTTCTCATTGGTAATTGCATTTTTTATTGTGACACTGCCTAACTTACCATTTACCTCATTAAATGATTCAATAACCGCATCTAACTCAAATTGGATTTTTTCATGTTTTTGAGCTCGGTCTAGGACAATTTTATCAGCCCTAAATCCTTGACGCCGATGCACTACGGTAACCTTTTTAGCGATTCCCGCTAAATATAATGCCTCTTCAAGAGCGGAATTTCCGCCACCGACGACAATAACAGCTTTTTCACGGAAAAAGGCTCCATCACAGATTGCACACCATGATATTCCTCTTCCAGCCAAATTTTCTTCACCCTTTGCGCCCAGGCGACGATTTAAAGTACCCGTTGCGATAATAACCGCTTTAGCAAGATAATCTTCATCATCAGTTTTAACCACTTTTACCTCAGATTCTACCTCTAGTCCAACAACATTTCCATACTCATAATTAACAGCTAATTTTTGTGTATGATCAAACATCTTCATCGATAAATCTGGCCCACTAATTTTATCAAAACCAGTATAATTTTCTACCTCATAAGTGTTAATCATTTGTCCACCAGGTGCTCCTTTATCAAGCATTAAAACATTAAGACCCGCACGAGCTGCGTAAATTGCAGCCGTCATTCCTGCTGGACCACAACCGATAATTGCTACATCATAAATTTTTTTACTCAAGTTTTTCACCTCTATTATAATAGTATATATTTCTCGAAAATTAAATGCAAGTAATGTGCAATTAAGCTGATAATTCAGGTTTATTATCTTCTAAAACCTGATAATAATACGTTGGATACCATTTTTTAAGATGTCTTAACACAAAGATTACTGCACCAGTGATAAAAAGCAAGGCACTAACGAGTTGTGCCGTTCTGATACCGGTTGCGCCAATATACAAACTATCTGTGCGCATCCCTTCTATTATTCCTCTACCTAGTGAATACCACATCATATATACTAACGCGAGGTCTCCAAGATATAGATACTTTGTCCTTCTAAGTATTAACATAAAGATTAACCCTAAAAGATTCCAGAGAGATTCATAAAAGAATGTAGGGTGATAGTATGAACCAGCAATATACATCTTATCAATCACAAATTGCGGAATTCCTATACCTTCTAAAAAGCTTCTTTGCTCACCAATAGTCGTTCCAGGTACAACACCGCCATGAGCCTCCTGATTCATAAAGTTGCCCCAACGCCCAATAGCTTGAGCTACTAAAAATCCTGGAAAGCCTAAATCAAGTGCTTTTAAAAAGTTGACTCCCTTGGCTTTACTAAAAAAGTAACCCCAGATAACCGCAAAAATTACTGCTCCATGAATCGCTAGTCCACCTTCATAAGTTTTAATTATGCTACCAAGATTATTTCGATAATAATCCCATTCAAAGATGACATAATATATTCTTGCACCAACGACTGATATTGGTAAGCCAAAGAT
>CALFRW010000038.1 GCA_937919135.1 uncultured Haloplasmataceae bacterium | reverse complement strand
ATAAATGTTATTAATTTCCGGGATTACTCAAATAATAAACATAAGAAGGTTGATGATTATCCTTTTGGTGGCGGTAAAGGTATGCTTTTAGGAGTACAACCAATTTATGATTGTCTTCAAAGTATTGGTAAAACAGAAAGAACTAAAGTACTGTTAACAAGTCCGCAAGGTAAAACATTTACACAAAAAATAGCTAATGAATTAAGTGAAAATGAGCATCTCATAATTATATGTGGTCATTATGAAGGGATAGATGAACGAGTAAGAGAAAATTTAGTTGATGAAGAGATATCGATTGGTGATTATGTTTTAACGGGTGGAGAATTAGCTGCGCTAGTTATTGTAGATGCTGTTAGTAGATTAATACCTGGTGTAATTGAAAAAGAGTCTCATCAGATAGATTCATTTTCGATTGGTTTATTGGAATATCCGCAATATACAAGACCAGCTGAATTCAAAGGAATGAAAGTACCGGATGTGTTATTATCAGGAAATCATAAGCTTATCGATACTTATCGCTTAAAAGAAAGTTTACGTAATACTTATTTAAAAAGACCAGATTTATTAGAAAACTATCATTTAAATGATGAAGAAAGAAAGTTATTAGCTGAAATTATCAATGAAGAAGCTAAAAATGTTAAAAACAGTTGATTATTTATGAAAAATATGATAATATATTTTGCGTGTTAATAATAACCATGTTCCGCTGAGAATACTATCTTATTGAACATTGGATTAATAAGGAGTGAGAGACAATGAGCCAACAATTATTAAACGAAATTACGAAAGAATACTTAAAAACAGATGTACCACGTTTTCGTCCTGGAGATAATGTAAAAGTATATACAAGAATTAAAGAAGGAGAACGTGAAAGAATTCAAATATTTGAAGGATTAGTAATTTCACGTCGTGGAAGTGGTGTAAGTGAAATGTTTACTGTACGTAAGATTTCATATGGTGTAGGTGTAGAACGTACTTTCCCAATTCATTCACCATTTATTGAAAAGATTGATGTTGTACGTCGTGGAAAAGTGCGAAGAGCTAAATTATTCTATATTCGTCATTTATCAGCTAAAGCTGCTCGAATTAAAGAACTTAGATAATTTATTAAAGGAACTTGTTTATACAGGTTCTTTTTTCATATTCGATAAATTTAAACAAATTTCCACAGAATACTTAAGATATAATTATAAATAGAGTTTAGATTCTTTTTTCCGATAAATATTTGTGATATAATCTTATAGTGGATAAATAAAATTTTTGATACATATTAAAATAATAGAGATGTTATTAGAAAGAGTGAGTTAAATGTTTGAACAAGAACAAAACGATATCAATGGTTTTAAAGTTATTGATACTAGTGAAAAGGCAGAAGTAAGTATTGATAATAAAAAACCCAAAAATTTCTCTAGAGAAATCTTAAATTATTTAATTCTGATTGTGATCGCCTTTGGATTAGCACAAATAATTCATCACTTTATCTTTACACCTGTTACTGTTGAAGGTGATTCAATGAAAACAATAATTCATGACAAAGACAGGATTTTTTTATTACGCTTTGGAAAAATCGACCGCGGTGATGTAATTGTTTTTGATGTTTCAATCAGTGATGATCCGTTTATAAAACGTGTAATTGGATTGCCAGGAGAAGATGTAAAGATGGTAGATTATAAGATTTATATTGATGGAGAATTACTTGAGGAGCCTTATTTAGATGATAATCCGATTTATACTGGTATTGAATATAGTAGTAAAACAAATTTTGATTTAGAAGCTATTTGTAGTATTACTGGAGTTGATTGTCAAATTGGTGGAAAAGTTAAAATACCTAAGGGTTATTATTTAGTGTTAGGTGATAATCGCAATGATAGTACTGATAGTAGAGATATTGGTTTAGTACCTGAAGATAAAATCTTAGGAAGAGCGATATTTGTGATTTATCCTTTTAATCGTTTTGGAAAGACATTTGGTGAGTAACATGACAATACAGTGGTTTCCGGGACATATGTCCAAAGCATTAAGACAAGTGGAAGAAAAATTAAAATATGTTGATATTGTATTAGAACTTAGAGACGCAAGAATTCCTTATTCTTCAAGTAATCCGAAAATAAGTAAAATAATAAAAAAAAAGCCACGATTAATATTACTTACAAAAGCTGATCTAGCAGAAAGTAATTTTACTAAGGAATGGATTTCATATTATAAAGAAAATGGTATTACAGCACTTTCAATTGATGCGATAAGTAATTATCAAATTAATAAAATTGTTCCTACCGCAAAATTAATTCTAAAGGATTTATTTGAAAAAGAAAAAGCCAAAGGGTTAAAAGCAAGACCTATTAAAGCAATGATTATTGGGATACCCAATGTAGGAAAATCAACGCTAATTAATACACTCGTAAAAAAGAAAGTAGCACAAACAGGTGATAGACCTGGAGTAACAAAAAGTTTACAATGGATTAATATTAAAGATGAAATGATGTTACTTGATACTCCTGGAGTATTATGGCCTAAATTTGAAGATCAAAAAGTAGGACTTAAGTTAGCTGTTACTGGTGCAATTAAAGATAATATTTTACCACTTGATGATGTTGTAATCTTTGCTTTAGAATATTTAAGAAAACATTATCCTTATCGTTTAAGAGATAGATATCAATTAGAGGAAATAAGTGATAATAATATTGAGTTAATGGAAACGATTGGGAGAAAACGAGGTGCTCTTTTACCGGGAAATAAAGTAAATTTTGACAAAGTATTTGATATAATCCTTTATGAAATAAGAAATTTGTTGTTGGGTAGATTAACTTTTGAGGTACCGAATGATATTTGAACCTAGATATAGGTTCTTTTTATGTGAATAGATGTAATAGAGAGGAAATATTATGGCAACAGTATTTTTATTAATAATATATTTAGCATTTATTAGTTTAGGGCTACCTGATTCATTATTAGGTGTTAATTGGTATTTGATTCATCTTGATTTTAATGTCTCAACGGAAGCTTTAGGTATTTTTACAATGACCATAGCGCTTGGTACGATTACCTCTAGTTTTATTAGTGGATATTTAATTAGACGTTTTAGAACAGGTTTGTTAACTTTTCTTAGTACTTTGTTAACAGCGCTGGCACTGCTTGGAATGGCTTTTGCACCATCAATTATTTGGTTTTGGTTATTAGCCATCCCCCTAGGTTTAGGAGCTGGAGCTGTTGATGTAGCGCTAAACAATTATGTCGCAAACTACTATAAATCACGACATATGAATTGGTTACATTGTTTTTGGGGTGTTGGAGCAATGGCTGGGCCATTAATAATGGGTTTTATGCTTGAGGAACATACATGGCGGGATGGATATTTGTTAATCGCATTAATTCAATTTGCCCTTGTTTTAGTATTATTAATTTCACTACCTTTTTGGAAAAAAACGGAGCCAAAAGCAGAAACTAAAGCATCTAAACCAACTAATATTAAATTAATTAGTATTAAAGGCGTAAAACTAGCACTAATCGCATTTGCCTTTTACACTGCAACTGAAGCGGCTTTATCATCTTGGGGAAGTACTTACTTGATTCATGCCCGTAATCTTACTCCTAGTACAGCAGCAATTTGGGTTGCAACCTTTTATGGTGGTATTACAATTGGTCGTTTTCTGGTAGGTATTATTTCAAATAAGGTTGGAAATAAACTACTTATTCGTTTAGGTCAACTAACAGCGTTAATTGGTGTCTTACTACTTATTTTACCGCTACCACATATCTTGGTACTAATTGGTTTTATTTTAATTGGTTTAGGTTGTGCTCCCATTTTTCCATCCATGCTTCATGAAACACCAGCACGTTTTGGAAGTAATATTAGCCAAGTCTTAATTGGCTTCCAAATGGGATTTGCCTATATTGGTAGTACATTTTTACCACCATTAATGGGTTTAATTGCTTCAAACACATCAATGCATCTTATACCATATTTTGTCTTAGGTTTCATTATTATAATGTTTATAAGTTCTGAAGTTCTTAATAAGATTAAAAATAATTAAAATATATAGCGGTTACAAACAGAAGTTTGTAACTTTTTTATAA
>CALFRW010000037.1 GCA_937919135.1 uncultured Haloplasmataceae bacterium | reverse complement strand
GAAAAAATAATAAAAGCTCTTGAAAACACATAAAATGTGAATAAAGAGCTTTTAATTTGAACTTAAAAGATTCTTAGTTATAAACTAATTATCTGATAATCCCTTTTTATTCTTTTTATTAATTTCTTTACGAATTTCTTTTTCTGTTTTAATCTTTTCTTTTAGTTCTTGCTTAATTTTTTTAGCTTCATTTTTCATTTTGGTGATTTGATTTTGAAACTGTTCCCGGAATTGTTTTACATCAGCTTGAATTTCTTCACTAAATAACTCTTCAAGGGCCTCTAATTCAATCCCTTTTTCTAAAAACAATGCTTCATATTTAGCTTTAATTTCATTGATTTTGGTTTTATATTGAATATTTAGCCTAATATTTAGTTCACCATTTTCTTCATTAAAACTAAATTGGAATGCGACTTGATCTTGGATCTTATTTTTAATTTGTGCTTGAATTACATTTCTTAGGTTTCCATTAACCTCTTCCATAAGATCAAGATTTTCTTCCCAAGCGGTAATTGCCTCGCCACTTCCTTTAAATTGTTTTAAGATTGTTTCCCGAATTCGGTTCATTTCCATCAATTGATTAGTAAGTTGAGTTACATCCTCAGTTTCTAAAATTTCAGCGATAATTGCTTCTTCATCGTAAGTATTTTTAACCGCAAATAATTCCTCATAATAATTAGCATAAAGTAATTTAATATCCTCAATCGTAGCTGTACTATTTTCTAGAATACTTGCTAATTTGATCGTATCAGCAGTCTTAAGCAGTTCATTTATGAGTTCTACACGTTTTATTCTGACTTCATCATTCATCCGATTTTTTAAGCTTTTATACAATTGTTTTGAAGCTTCTGAATATATATCTGCCATATCTTTACGAGCATTAATTAGAATCCGATTTAGATCCTTAACAGCCATCACTTTTGCTGCTTCTAAAGTTAATTCATAATCTACTTCCATCGCTTTATTAATTAACTTTAATTTACCGACGCTAATACCTAAGGCTTCTGCTTGTGCTTTAAGTTCTTTAGTTGCACCTTGATTTTCATGATGAACTTGCATTTTTAACTGATGTTTTTCAGTAAATTTGTTGACTACAGCGTCTAAATTATCATCAAGATCTGCTTTAAGTGCTGCATTATCAGTTTCTGTAGTTATTAGAATCGCATTTTCTTCTGTATCAATAATATAACCAGTCTCCATTGCTAGGGTCATTATTATATCAACAACCTCATCTACTGTTTTACCATTAAAACTAGTATCAATTAATAAAATTTCTGCATCATCATTTAAAGCGTTCACACTTTCAACTAAACCTTCATCATTAGTAATAATCTCAACTGATGGGTTAATATCAATTGTGATATAGGCATTTGCATATTTATTTACATCAGATCCTAAATCACTACTACAACTAGAAACACCTAGGACCAAAAGCAATAGAAACATCATACTAACAAATAATCTTATCGTTTTCATTTTTATTCCTCCTTTAATATCTTTTCACATATAAAACAAATCAAACTAGTAATTTTGTTAGTAAATTAAAAGAATGTCTTATTTATGAGACATTCTTTTAAAATTGTCATATTTTATTTTAATATTTTTCATAAATTTTCCTGCTTTAAATTCTTCACTAATATCATCATCATCAATCAGTTCATTTATTTCTTCCATAATTTCATCAATTTCTTTAATTATATCCTTTTTATCGGAAAAGTATCGATAATTATCGATCAATAAATTCATCTCATTAATTAAGCTAACTACTTCTTTTTCATCATCATTATAATAATGACGACTAATTTCAGCAATAAAAGTAAAATCAAATGTAAAATTATTGTGCGGACCTTTCTTTATTACGTCTTTTATAATATCTAATTGCTTATCATATTGTTCAGCGATTAATTCAGTAATAAACTCATTTTGTTCTTCTAACAATTCGCTTAGATCCTCTAAGATATCATAAGCTTCTTCTTGATCCAATTCAGAAATTTCATAATCAATATTATAAGTTGCAAGGAAAACTTCAATTTTTTCTAGAAATTGTGATAATTTACCCGTATCAATTAATTGCTTTAAATCTGTTAAGCTACGTGAAGCATCCTCATAAGCGTTAAAATAATCATTAAGTGCATGATCGCGAACGTCCTTAAAATCTTTAATTACTTTATTGTATCTTTGTTTTGATTCATTGATTTTTTCTTCGTTATAACTTCTTATTTGCTCATTAAGTTCTTTAATCGAAAGTTTTTTTGCCTTATCGATTGTTAGCTCTGGATTAATTTTAATTAATTCCTCTATTAGCTTCATTTTACCAACTGATACTTTATAGGTTTTAGCCTTTTCTTTAATGTCTTTTGTCGCTTCTGATACGGTCACATTATTATGATTCTGATAATGACTTTTTATCTTTGTTTTTAAACTATCTTCTACCTTTTGTCTTTCGTTGATGACATTGATCTCGACATTATCTGTTAAATAACCAGCATTACTAGCCATTTCAATAATCACATCAAGCGTTAAATAAACATCTTGATTAATAAGATCTTCATTTTCTTCTAAAAGAAGTGCGGCATCAAGATTAAGTGGTCTGATATTGACGACATTATTTTTTTCATTTACTTCAATTTCAACTGTTGGATTAATATCGATAGTAATTATCGTATTAGAAAAATCATTGCTTTTTTGATTTAAAAAGAAATAAAGACCGACTAATAAGATGAAAACTGTTGATATAATTACCAGATATGGTTTAAAGTTAAAATAAGGTTTTTTGCCTCTATTTACTTCTATCCCTAATGTTTTAAATAAATCAGTTTTAATATCGGGGACAAAGTTCTTACTTTCAGACTTTAATTGTTTTTTTAGTTTACTTATTTTCATCAATTGCACCCCCTTCAGTGATCGATTTCAATTTTTCAAGGGCATTATGTAATTTCCAAGTAACTCCACTAGTAGAAAGTCCCGTGATTTCTGCAACTTCACGTCTTTTATAACCTTCACAAATACAAAGCATGACAATTATAAACTCATCTTCTTCTAAATGTTCTTCTGCGAGATCTATTAATGGAGTTTCTTTAGTTTCTTCAGTATTGTCAAGATAATCTATCGTATCAATGTCAACGATAACTTCTCTTTTTTTATGATTATATTCGTTAATAGCGAGATTCCTCGCAATCGTTACAATCCAGGCCTTAGGAGAATTTCTTTCGGTATATGAATCGATATTTTCATAAATCTTGATAAAAACATTTTGCATAATATCCTCAGCTAAGGCATGATCCTTTACAATCGGATAAATTGTATAATATATTAACCGATTTGTTTGTTCGTATATATGATTGAATGCGCTAGTATCACCATTTTTAAATTTATCAATGGCTTTAATTAGTTTTTTATTATCAAACATTTTTACCTCCACAATACTAG
>CALFRW010000036.1 GCA_937919135.1 uncultured Haloplasmataceae bacterium | reverse complement strand
TTTTGAAATTTGTTTCTGAACTGTCTAAAGCATATTCTCTGTGTTCAACAACCGAAGAAGCAGAAAAACACAATGTCGAAATTGGGTTTTTTAAATCAGTTAGAGCAGGTATCATAAAACTTTCCACAGAAACAACTAAAAAGAAATCCGTTGACCAATTAGATAGAGAACTAAATCAATTAATATCTAAATCACTTAAATCAGACAAAGTAATCGATATCATGGCTGAAATTGGATTATCAAAACCTGATATATCAATATTGTCTGAAGAGTTTTTAGAAGAGTTTAAGAAGATGGAACATAAGAATGTGGCGATTGAGCTTTTGAAGCGCTTGATTAAAGGCAAACTCAAAATGATTGCGAGAAAGACAATTGTTCAATCTAGACAGTTTTCAGAGTTATTAGAAGATGCACTGGCAAAATACCAATCAAGATTAATTGATTCTACCGTTGTTATACAAGAACTGATAGAACTAGCAAAAGATATTACAAAAGCAGCTGAGGCAGGCAAAGAATCAGGATTAACAGAAGATGAATATGCCTTCTATGAAGCATTATCATCTAACATGACCGCTAAAGAAGTAATGGGTACTGATATTCTTAAGGAGATCGCAATAGAACTTACTAAAAAGATAAAATCAAGTACTACAATTGATTGGAATATTAGAGATTCTGTTAGAGCTAAAATTAGATTTGAGATTAAAGTTTTATTAAAGAAATACAATTATCCACCAGACGATCCAAAAGATCCGAATAACTATGACAAGTCTGTTCAGTTAATCATGGAACAAACAGAGCTTGTGTGTGAAAATGAGGTTATTTTATATGACTAAAGTGCTTATGTTAGATGAATCAGGAACAATCAATACGGAGGATGAAAAAAAGATTGTGTTTTGGATGGGATACTTTATGATATTAAAGATTATGATGTAATTAAGTCTAAAATTGATATTGCATTTGATACATTTAAGTATAATTTGATTCAAACAACTAAAAATATATAGTTTAGTGTAAGGAGAAAAAATGGAAGTAGATTTTCAATTAAGCCTATCTTATAAAAATTTAGTATTGTATTTGATAAAAAAATATGGAAAAGCAGAGCATGATTATTTTACAGATGATTTTTGCAGTTCCGTAAATAAGCGGGTTTCTCGATCATCTGAAGGTTTGTTTTGTCATCATATAGACGAAGATAAAGCTATTTTATTAAGTAGTTCTACACATGCAAGAAAAAATCCTTTTGAGTATCAAAAAGCAGAAAGGTTAGTTTATTGTAATCTATTAGAACATCTTATTTTACATGTAAAAATTGTAGTTGAACCAAAACATGAGAAAGCTAATTTAAATGAAAATGTTGGTATTGGAGGTATAACTCATTATTTATGCAGAATAATTAACGATTTATTTATTGGTTACAAGACAAAGAAACAGTATCTCTTGACCGCATTTGAATTAATAAAAGATAATTACGATGACTATGTTAAAGTTTTACGCTACTTTTTTTATACCCTGTCCGAATTGAAAAAAATTCGTTATAGTTATTTGAAAAAATATATGTCTGAAGGCTTTGGTGGTCGTTTTTTTAGCAAACTATATGATGATTTGATGAAGCCTGATCCAAATCATTTAATCTCATCCGCAGAATTATTAAGATTGAAAAAAACTGCTGAATTGGGTGATTTTCATGCTCAAATTGATTTGTACTACTTGTACAATATTGGCACAAGAATAGAGTATAATTTTGATGATGCATTATTTTGGTTAAGAAGAGCTGCACAACATGAAAATGCTAATATTCAATATTTATTAGCCAAAATATTAATTAATAATAATCCTACCAATGAAAATACTGAAGAAGCTATTGAGATGATGGTAAAATCAGCTAAATCAGGTCACACTTATGCAATAGCTTTTTTTGACACACAAATTGAAGATTTAATCGATAGTATAACTACCATTGACAAGATTATTTTTTGGTATAAAAAACTGTATGATCTCTCTTCTAATAACATTAAGGATAGCTTATTTGAAAAAACATTAGAGATAGTTAAAAGTGATTTGGAAATTGAAAATATAATTTCTTTTTTTAAGGAATATGCGAATCAAAGTGATTACAAGTCAAAGGAGTTCTTGTTAAAGTTGTGCCTATGGTTAAAAAAAGATAAAAAAGAAAAAGAATTGTTAAAGTGGGTTCTATTACAAGCCGAAAATGCCGATAGAGATTATCAACATTTATTGGGGTTTTATTATTCGAAAGTGAGACAAACTAAAAATAATATAGAACGTTCTACGTATTGGTATAATAGAGCAAAAAATAATCTTGACCAATAAATAATATGTTTAAAGTGTTGGACTATAACCCGTTGTTGCAAATAATTATAATTCAGTTCATTTCATGAAGTATTTAAGCTTCTTTGGACTCTTGGATAATTAATAGAAATACAAGAGAATGAATCTGATGTTAAAACTTTTTAAAAAAACTCTGTTCAAGTAACAAGTTACCATAAAACAAAAGAAGTTACTGAATTGAAGTCCTAAACAAACTAGAAACCCACTCTTCTTAGATGTAGGTTTTTTATTTATTCAATTAAATGTGATGAATAATTTGAAGAATATTGTAAATTTCTTTTATGAATAATTTATCAACATATTACCATTTCCTATATTCCATCACTTTAATCATTAACCCCATCTTAATAACAAGATATAGATTAAAAGAAAAGGAATAATATCATTTTTTTAAAAATTTTAGATAAAATAAATTAAAAATAAGATTATTTAACTAAAAAAAATAAAATGATATAATTAGATTATTAATAGTGATTCAGTGATCTCTTATTTTTTTGATCACCATAAAACAAATAAAATTTGATAGGAGTGTATTTCTTTGGGAGTATGGAAATTTAGTGAGACAAAACTAATGGAGGATTATAATTTTAATCCAATATTAGAAAGGTTTTATACTTATGGAATTAGTGGTTTAGTAAGGGAGAATATTCAAAATTCACTAGACCATAGATTAGATAAAAGAAAACCGGTTGAAGTAGTTATTGAACTTGGTAAATTAAACGGCAATGATATACCAGGTTTTGATGAAATTAAGAACAGGATCAAAGCATTAATGGGAACTAACCAGTATTCAAAAGAAACAATAGATAACATGAAGGCACATTTAAATGATCGTTCTTATGATTTCATATCATTTGAAGATAAAAACACTAAAGGTTTAAGCGGGTCGAATTTTGGTTATTCAGTTAGTGGTAAATATTCTTATAGTGCCTATGCTTATAGTAAAGGAATCCATTTCGAAGATAGCGATAAAGTTAATGAAAAATTACGAGGAGGATCCCACGGGATTGGGAAGATTGCTTCCAACGCAGCATCGATTTTATACACAATGTTTTTTGCAAATTGTGATGAATACAGTAATGAAACCCTTGGAGGAACCATTCAGCTTATAGATCATCAACTTGATGGGAAAACATATCGTTCAACGGGATATTATACCGATGAAATTAGTGATAAATATATACCTTACAAAAATGAAGAATATCATCGTGTTTTTCATAAATCAACTCGAGGATTAAAAATTATAGTCCCATTTTTAAGAGAGAGTTTTGTGAATAAAGACATGATAATACAATCAATCTGTGATAGTTTTATGCTCGCCATCATAAATGAAGATTTGGTTGTACACTTTAATGATATAACTATTAATGCATTGACTTTTGAGGATATTTTGGATGAAAACAACATTTTTCCAGAGACAGATAATGGAAAAACAGATGTTTTCACCAAACTCTACTTTAGAACTTACCAAAATTTACATAGTGATAATTTTATTATTTCTGATAAACATCAAGATTATAGGTTTAAATTATATTTTACATATGATGAAAGTATACTAACTGGAAGAACAGGGATTTATCGAAGTATAGGTATGAAAATAGAAGATAAAAAAATAGTATCCAATGTAAATAAACCATATAATGCTTTATTAATACCTTACTCAGTTGAAGAAGATGTTTTTTTGAAAAGTTTAGAAAATGAATCACATACTAAGTTAGATTTTTCTCATTTTAAGGATAAAGAGAACCAAGAAAATGCAAAAAGATTTATTAATAATATAGATAGAGAAATCTCAAAAGTAATTGAGTCTGAAATGAATAAACATAATCCTCCAGAAGGAAAACTGGACACTTCAGATATTATTTATGATATTGAGAATACATTTAAAAGAGATATAGAAAAACGTTTTGTGGAATTACATATTGGTGCAGGAAATACCAAAAAAACAATTCTTAAAACAAGTGATACGGAAGAAGAAGGAGAATCTACTAAAAGAAAAAAAAGAAAAGGTAAGAACAAACCTAATAAGCTGGTTAAAATCAAGAAAGATTTTGGTAATGAACCTAAAGAATACTATCAGATACCTGGTTCATTGATAAAAAGATATAGTGTTACTGATAAAGAAAATTTATTCATTAACGTTGATCTAAATGATATTTATGAGGATAAAAAAACAGGTAATTTGCTAGTTACAATTGTTGATGGTATGGGTATAGAATATCCAAATGAATATAATTTAGAAAACACTTATGAATATATAGCTGATGAAAACACTAGAACAAAATTAAGGTTTAATAAAAATTGTATTTATTTGATTAATTTTGAAAAAGGGAATATACATCTTTCGATGAAAGTTAAAAATCATTCGAATAAATTTTCTAAATTAAGATTTTATTTGGAGGTATAGTCAATGATATTTGATAAAGAATCAACTTTTCCTCATCCAATATTATCGAAGTTTACTGATGATTATGAGGACAAAACATTTATTTTAAAAGTTGGTGTTCAAGATGGTGGGAATCATTATGCTTTTAAAATTGAGTATAAATTAGATAGTAAATTTATTATTAATGCACTTAATAAAAATCAAGCAAATTTATATTTGCTAGTTCAATCTAAAGATAGTAAGTTTTATAAATTAGAAAACAAAAATGATCAGATATTACCGATTTCAAAAAATAGTATCTCACTAAACAAAAGAACCAGCTTTCAATTAGTTATAATGACAACTGAAATTCTATCTTTTAAATCTAATAAAGACCTTCATAAATTTTATCTAAAGGAAAGAGAAAATATATATATAGACAAATTTGGTGTTCTAGCTATTTCGAATGTTGAAAAGTTTAATGGCGACTTAAAAAAACCTTATGAACTGTTTGAAAAGAAAGTAGATTCTAACATTAAGTCGGAAATTAAAATTGAATTTGGGTCTGAGACAATAATTATTGTTTATCGAGATATTGAATATCAATATAATAAACATAGAAGAAAAAATTCACTTAACAATCATTATGTTTACATTGGTTTACAAAGAGCTTTATTAAGATTTTTAAGATCAAATAATGAAAAAGACCAAGAAGAAATTTATATAAATGGTATTGATGAACCTGCCGATAAACTGGATTTAAAGCTGTTAAATCTAATGAAGGTAAAAGGGGTTTTACTATTAAATTATGAGAATGTTGATGAAGTAATAGCAAAAATTTCAGACAAAATTATTAGTAAACATTATTATGCGATTGAGGAGACATTTAATGAAAGTAAGATTGCTTAAAGAAGAATATTTGAAAAGTGATAATCTGTTTGATGATTTTTGTAATAATCTAATTGAAGGTGACATAGATCATTTTTCTGAAGATGAATATATTCTCCCGGAATTAAGACCTTTTCCATTCTATCTAGCTTATAAAGACGCTGATCAACTAGAAAAGAGTTTTATGGAAGCATTTAAAATAATTAAAGAAGATTATATAAAAATTGATCGTGAAATTACAATGAGTCAACAATTTTGGCATTCATTATTATTAGTTAATTTCAGAGATTATGTTATCGAAGAACATCCAGCAGTTACTACCAACAAAAATCGATTTAAAAATATAGTTATAAAAAGCTTTGATTGGGAAAATTATATTTATAAGTGTTTACTTGCAGTAGAATATGCAGTTGATAATTTACCAGAGGTAGAACATGATTTGTTTTATAGTGCTGTAATCAATAATTTGGATTTATATAACTATCTGATTAAATATACAGTAACAAGAAATGATAAGTTTATTATCAATGTATTAAAAATTGTGGAAAGAAATAATCTTTCTACATTAATGAAATCACAGATTAAAGATCGTCCGGATTTGGGTAAAGATGAACGTTACGGAAGAAGAGTAATATTTGAATTTAATAAAGATTATCCAGTTGTGTTATCACCAATGATGGATATTGATGATATGGAAAGTTTGTTACTTAATCATTTGTCTAAGTATAAAAGTTAACATCATTCATTGTTTGTAACTAAAATAGACGATTAATTTTTTGTATACTTGAAAATTTGGTAAAATATTATCGTAAGTAGTTGTATAGTTTGAGGAAGGAACTAATAAGCTTTTTATTAGTGTATGAAAAGATGAAAAGGAAAAAACTAGAAAAAATCATTCAATACATAGATAATCAAAATGTATCATTAACTGATTTATTGATTCATCAATGTATTGAAAGTATAGGATTAAACATACAAGATATTAAACCAAATGTTGCTGAATTTATTGATAGTCATTATCATGAAATTCACCAAATGACAAAAGATGTTCACATTAAAGATTCTAATAACATAGACATATGGAATTTAGCTGTATTTTCTATTTGTGGTTTAATGTTAGAGTTTTACATGAAAGAACAGGGTATCAATTATAACATTTCAAAATGGGATATTATTAATTCATTAGAAATTGAATTTATTGATTTTATGGATGGGTTAAATGTAATTAAAGCCTATTTACTAGAAAAAGAAGAAGATCCTAAGATTATTGAATTAATTATCAAGTTTGTAATTTAAAAGTAAATTTAATTACTAAAGGTTAATGAAGTCACAAATAATTGTGGCTTTTTATTTTTTACTAGGAAAGCTCTGCGTTTTAGATAAAAATATCTGAATTCATGAAAAAGTTAATAGATATGTTGTTGAGAACAGTCCAGGAGCTCGTTAGAGGTTATAATCGAACCTTGTTTGACATACTTCACGCACCAACTATTACAAAATCTCGATTTACAGGTGTTATAGACAATCATATAGTTATTACAGGATACATTCCATACCATCATCCAATACCAATATAAAATAAAAACCCATAGTATTACACTATAGGTTTTAGTAAAGGGTGACGTTAATCACCTATTTTATTAAGTTGTAAGAAAATCAAGTGTTAATGTATCTGAGACGTATAGTCTCCAGTTTTTACGGTTAGGGTTCCAATCATAGATAACCCCAAATATATCAACCTCGATGTTTCAAATTCTACATCGACTTCATAGTCGATTAAGATACTTTCAAGCTCACCAACTTCATTTTTAAAATCGTGTTGAGGGCAATAGATTAGACAAAGATTTAATGATTTTCTCTTAAGTTTGATCAATCATTTTTCAAAGTTTATAATAAAAGAAAAATTAGGGTTAAATAAGATTCACTTAACATGTAATGATAATAAAATTGGTAATTAATTCATATGAAATTTTTTCTACTGGATATCGCTTTTTTAAAACGAAAAGAGTAATATAAAGATAATAGAAGAAATAAATAAATCATTATAAAATTGCTAAAGCTTTAACACATAAGTATCATCAATGAAGGAGAAAATACTATGCGTTGTATGAGTTGTAATGCGGAATTACTAGAAGGACAGGTAGAATGTTTGAGTTGTGGGCATAAAGTTGAAACAAATAAACCACTAAAAGAAAACATAAAAATGTCAACTAAAGCCCTATCTAGTAAAGGTGAAATGTCAGTTGGTGGTAGTGATATTTTTTATTCTTTATATCCAATGGCTATAATCGGACAAGTTTTTACAAAGTCACTATTAGGATTTAAAACTATATTTAAGAATAAAAAGAGGTTAATTTTAATCTTGATACTCGTAGTAATATGGGTACTATTGATTTTATTACCTTTTTTAGGGTTTAATCCACTACCCATTAAAATAGTTTCTTTCCTAACGTTTGCACAAGGTGCGGCAAGTAATAATCCGATAAGGTTTATCGGGGGATTATTTGGTAAAGGTGTTTTCGCAATCTTCTTTGTCACACTTTTTGATGGTGGCTTTAAAAGTATGATTAAAGGTATTAAACCATTTCTTCAAGGTGTTAAAAACACCAAGAAATATCAACTATCGTTTTTATTTCTTGGGATTGGTGTAGCATGTATCTTATTTAATTTTTTTAGTGGGTATGCAGCACTCATAAAAAGTATGGTTGGGGTTTCTGCGGTTTTCTTAATATTATCAGCGCTTAGCACACAAACGGGATTTCTTTATAAACTAGTGGTAGCATTCACAGCAAAACGGCATCACAATCATAAATCAGCTAATGAAAAAGGGGCTAAGAGTTTAATGTCAGGGCTCGTCATAGGGTTCAGTTTAAGCATATTACTTTCAATTATTCCTTTTGGTTATGCCCCTTATTTAGCCGGATTATTATTTATAACTATTGGGATAATTCTTTTGTTTGTTGTTAAACAACATGAGGTGTTATCATGAGAAATATGAAACCATTTAACTTATTTGTATTTTCTTTGATGTCTATTATGTTTATCATTTTGTTATCCACTCAAATTTATGGGGCTACCATAGAAGATGATTGGGCGGGTTATTGGACATATAAGAATACGATTCTTGTTGAATACTCAAATGAATTAAATAATTATTATGGGTCTAATAGTGATAATACCCAATTACATCAAAATGTATCACCTCAAAAAGTAGATTATCGGTTTAATTATACGGGTGCGGGTTATCAAGCGGATCTTTATGACGAGGCCATTAATGATCCTGAAGCCTATCAATATGAAACAATTATATTACCTGGTGAATATGCTTATGTTGAATTTACTTTTACAGAACCTTTAAAACAATACCGTGAAAATGCAGCAATTAAAATAGATGTTACCGCTGATATTTATGATTTTAAAATATTTCATTTTGATGATATTGATTTTACAACTATCGCTTGGACAAATATTTATGACCCAGGAGAGATTACGTTTGATGCTGATAAAGATATTTCAAATAATGTTAGAATTCCTTCAAGACTTGATCCTTTATTCTTTGAGGTTAGTCCGGTCACTGGTGAGTACAGTAAATCTGGTTCATTTACAGGAACAACCCCTTATGGTATTAATAATGGAGACATCATGACGATACAGTTAGATGTTTCATTTTGGAAGAGTTCAGATTCGGTATATCATGATTCTTGGAGTCCCACTGAAGTTAGCTATTCAAGAATAAAAATATATCATGTTTATACTTGGAAATACGGAACAACAGGAATATTTGTCGGTGGTAATGCAGCTGATTTTCCTGGTGAAGACAATGGGATTAACGTACCAATTATCATTATTACTGGAGTTTTTGGTACCTTAGCAGCTATTGCTGCAGCTGGCTTGAAAAGTGGTTATGAAAACCCGAGTTCTAAATTTAAAATGTATATTCAAAAAGATTTTGGCAGTGCAATTCGTTATGATAAACCACCGGTAACACTCTATGCCCGGATGGCAGAGATTACCGAAGATGGTACGGAAATTGATAGACCAGATTTAACTGAAGACATCACCATTAACTCAGGGGGAAACCCAATTGAAATTGGTGATGTTAGTCTTGCGGGAAACTATATGGGTGGATTAATATCGGCTTCAAGTACACCTGGTGAGAATAAAGACAAAGGTGTTGTTAGTGTTAGGTATACAGGTGAAGGGGGTTTCTTCCAAAATGACATTACATTCAGACTGGTTGGTAAACCTTATATTGAACATGAAAATATATCAAAATATTCAGGAACAGCTATAGTTGAAATGATTTTTGGGGACGGAATTATTTACGAGGCATTATTTGAACCTAAAGATTTCGTAAATATTCCTGAAGTAACTATCCAAGGTACTGATGAAGTAGATGCAAAACTTGAAAAACTAGAAAATGGCATGTATAAAGCATTACTAGAAAACCGGTCTACTAAACAAGAAGAAAAACAAACCGTTACCATTCAAATAAAAGCGGAAACAGAAGATGAACTTGCTGAAAGTGAAATGACAGTAATTCTATACCCTGAAGGCATTTCTATTGAAGCGAATTATGATGAAGAAAAACACATCATCATTCATACAGAAGAAAACGAATCTGAAGGTAGTTTAGATCCAAAGATTAAAGCTTCTAGGATAAAAGTAACTTTGGCACTGATTGATAATTCAGGTGAAAAACCAAAAGCCGTTATTTGTGACATGAAAGAAGTAAGCACTAATTTTAGTTTACTTACCGGTAGTAGTAATATAGCCCAAAACTTAAGTGAAACATTTAAGTATAAGATTAATCAGGAAAATAAAGATGAAGGTATTTTCTTCTTTGAGCCTGAGGTCACTTTAGCTGAATTAGAAAATGGTACATTTTATATTGTAAAATCAACTGTTTCTTGTACGTATAAAGGACAAACATACGATAAAGAGATTAGTTATCATTTGATTGGTGAAAAACCTGATCCAAAAGGTGATTATGATAAGGAACATGAATTACTCATTAGAGCGATAAACCGTTACGGTTTATCTGCTAATGGTGATGCTAAAGAGCTATTAAGATCTACTAAAAACCGTACCGCTACAGAACTTTGTATGATTAGACGCGCCATCATTATCGAATCAGCTTATTACTATACAGCTGAAGCCAAAGAATTTAGTGATTTAGAGTCTAAATTAGCTAAACTAGAATTTGTTTTTTCTATTATAAAATTCTTTGGGGATCAAGCATTTTCCTATTTAATTACCGCCTACGGAGGGGGACCAGCAGTAGATGCGTTTATGAGTCCACTAAAAGACTATTTCACAGAGTTTATTGGTGAGGTAGGAGCTAAATTATATTGGGGTGAAAAAATAGATTTTTCTTCAGTTAATCTATTAATTACCTTAGAAAATGGGGTTGAAAATTCAATTGTAAATATGTTAACCGGAGAAGAAAAACCAACCCCTAAAAAGATTGGGGCTTTGGTGGCTGGGTTTGCGATGTTAAATTTTTCTAAACATTATTACTACACAGAAGACTCTAAAGGGGATATCTATAAAACCTTAGTCAATATGGGTGGAGATATTACGGTAAACGGGATGAAGGCTCTAGCTAGTGAGTATATAGGGAAGTACTTAGATAAAAACCCTGAATTTAAAAAGAAGATAGAAGCTTGGCTAGGAACTTACATCACTAATAATCTAGAAGAAATAGATAATTTTGAGTTTTTAAAGAAATATGTTGAAGAAACTATTGGTTTAGTTGTATCTAATGTGTATCAAAACACTTCATCTATTATTTCAGACCCAGAAGGGTATGAAATAACGATAAGTGTAGGAACGTCTACTATCCAACTTAATGTGATGACAAACATAAAAAATATTGCGAATTTCTTTTATCAACAATTTATTAGC
>CALFRW010000035.1 GCA_937919135.1 uncultured Haloplasmataceae bacterium | reverse complement strand
TTTAAAGCAATCGATGATACTAAACCTCAATCTTTAGATTATCTAGCAATTGGTGAATTTACGACAATTTTAAAAGATAAAGGTTACTGGAAAATGAATGAACAAGTAGATCTTAATCAACTTGAAGAATATTCATATCCAGGTAAAGACTGGGAAGGAAACGATACAACATTATATAATAGTGTTGCTTCTACAGCCTATGAATACAACGGTATAAAAGTATTATATTTCAATATTGGTGGCCTTTGGGGTAATACATTAACAAGTTATGAAGCATTCTTAGAAGATACTGACACATACTCAATCACATTTACAATGGGAACAGATGATGATACAAGTGATGATGAAACATATACGATTGAAGTTGATGCACACTATGGTTATTTTGTGTTAAGTATCGATGATACAGTTGCTAATAAAGCTGAAATTATCGCAGAGTTTAATAAACTAGCAAAATAATACAAAATTATATTATCCTTTGAAAGCGCTTTAATTTAGTGTTAAAGCGCTTTTACTCGAAAGGGGAGAGAGAGTATGTTAGAAAGTATAATTGTTACCGATGCATTAGGTAAAGAGCGGGGAATATGGAAACGATTTATTTATTTACTGTGGAAAGCTCGTTTACCAATCATTTTGATAACATTTTATGTAATTTCTTACAAATATTTAATTGATGTAGGTATTGATAATACTGAATATGTATCAAGATTATTTGCTGGTGAAACAGATTTTAATACTGTAGTATTACCATTAATTACAGGCCTTATTTTAAACCTTATTCTTGGTATCTTAGTGGGGATTATTTCCTTTCTATGTACTTCAAAAATTGACCGCAATTTAAGGAGAACAGTCTGGAAAAAATTGGTGTATTTACCTATGTCATATTATGATAATAATTTACCTCGAGAAATGATTAGTCGTGTAACAACGGATACTTCAACAGTAAGTAATCTTATTATGATTGTATTTATTGGTGAAATAACAAGTTTTTATTCCATGTATGCCACACTTGCAAGAATTGCTAAGTATGATGGTGGATTATTGTACTCTTTACTTGCAGTAATTCCATTTGTATTAGCTCTAGCAATTATTATGGGGAAGATTGATTTCCGTACAAATGACAAAGTGATAAAACAAGTATCTACGTTAACGCAAACTATTGCTGAAAGGGTAGCTAATGTTCCTTTGATAAAAGCAAGTGCTAATGAATTGAAAGAAGAGGCTCATGGTAATGAGGTAATTGATAAATTATATTATCATAAAATTATTCGTGGTGTCTTAAATTCCTTAAAATCACCATTATTAGTATTTGTGGGCCTCCTACAAACAGTGTTAATAATCGTTGTGGGGCGAAAGTATTATTCTGATGGTTCGATAGATTTGGCTCAGTGGATCGCTTATTTAGCATTTTCGACAAGTATCACAAATTTCTTAACTGCTAAAACAGGTACATGGACATCAATTAAAGCATCACAAGGTTCGCTAAACCGTGTAAGTAGAATAATCGTTGAACAAATAGAAGATATGGAATCAGGAATCAGTGTTGATGAGATGCAGGGTGGATTTACATTAGAAAATGTGAGCTTTGCATATGGTGATAAAGTGGTTATAGATGATGTATCACTTACAATACCGGAAGGTAAAGTAACAGCACTTATTGGTGATAGTGGTGGCGGTAAGTCAACATTGCTAAATCTACTTGAAAGATTATATGAACCGCTTTCTGGAACTATCAGTGTTGGCGATAAAAATGTTTGCGAATATAATCTAAAAAGTTATCGCGAAAATATTGCGTATGTAACTCAAGAAACACCATTAATGTTAGGGAGTATTAGAGAAAATATTCTCTATGGTGTTAAACATGATGTAACAGAACAAGAACTAATTGAAGCATGTAAACTAGCGAACGCTTACGATTTCATTCAACAATTTGATAATAAGTTTGAGGAAAATGTTGGTGAAGCTGGTTCGAAGTTATCAGGCGGACAAAAACAAAGGATCGCTGTTGCCCGTGCTTTAATTAGGAACCCAAGGTATTTATTCTTAGATGAAGCTACTGCAGCTATGGATATTAAGGCAAAAGATGAGGTCTGGGATGGCATTAAAAACTTGATGCAAGGAAAAACAGTTGTAATGGTAGCTCATGATAGTCAAACATTAAAGAATGCTGATTATATCTATGTGATTAATCATGGTAAAATTG
>CALFRW010000034.1 GCA_937919135.1 uncultured Haloplasmataceae bacterium | reverse complement strand
ATTTATGGTGCGTTTAATAATTGGGCAACTGAAGGCGACAATGCATTTATCTTAACAGATGAAGATGAAGATGGAATATTTAACGGAACGATAGAGTTTACCGAACCAGGAGAATCTGATTTTAATGTGCTTGTTTCACAAAAGTGGTTTGATGACCAGTGGGGACAAAGATGGGGAGCACATGAGCAATATAAATTAGATGGAACAATAGCTGGTATGGGTAATGCTAGTAATATTGAGTATGAAGTAGGAAAATACTTATTTATTTATGATAGTAATACGCATATAACAACATACTATAAAAAAACAGATGCTGGTTTTATCAGTGAATTTGACAACCCCCGTTTATATGGTGCTTTTAACGGTTGGGATCTTGTGGGAGAAAATGCTGTTATTTTAACAGATGAAGACGAGGATGGAGTATTTATCGGAACGATAGAATTTGCTGAAGCAGGATCATCTGATTTTACTGTTGTTGTTTCACAATTATGGTATGATGATCAGTGGGGTCAAAGATGGGGAGCTCACGAACAATATAAATTAGATGGAACACCTGCAGGAATGGGAGATTCTTCAAATTTCGAATATGAAATTGGCAGTTATGAGGTAAGGTATGATAGTGGAACAAAAATAACGACAATAACCGAAATAAAGTAGATTATAGATAGAAGGTAATACAATGTTAAGAAAAGAATCACGCAAACCGAATTTTGAATATTTTAAACTAATGTTGCAGAAAAAACCTACTCCAAGACCAGTATTGTTTGATTTTATTATTGGTGATGAAAAAGTAAAATTATTGGTTGGAGAAAACAATTATAAAACTGAGACCGAATTTGATCGTGTCGTCACAAATATAAAAGCTTTTGATAGTGGTGGTTATGATTATGCCCCAATAATCGTTAGAGGCATGGAGTTTAAGCGTAATACTCACGAGGAAGGTCATGTGGAAACGAAGTCTTTGAATGAAGGTGCGATGATTCTTGACCGTAATTCATTCAATAATTATTCTTGGCCAAGCTCTGAAAATGCTGACTTTTCAATAATAAAAAAAGCAGGTCATTATTTATCAAAAAACGCAAAATTTGTTGTTTTTAGTCATGATGGTATCTTAGAAAATACAATAGGTATCGTAGGATTTGATAACTTATGTTATATGTTATATGATGAACCTGATTTAGTAGCAGATATTTTTAACGAAGTTGGTAAGAGAATTGAACAGTATTATAATAAGTGTTTAGAGTATGATGAAGTTGGAGCAATTCTCTGTAATGATGACTGGGGTTTTAATAGCCAAACAATGTTACCACCTGATGTATTACGAAAGTATGTTTTTCCATGGTACAAAAAAATAGTGGCTAAAGCACATGAGATGGGGAAATATGCGATATTACATTCTTGCGGTTATTATTATGATATAATAGATGATGTTATAAATGATATGAAATTTGATGGCAGACAATCTTATGAAGATAAAATTGTGCCTGTTGAGAAAGCTTATGATGAACTTCATCCAAGGCTGGCAGTAATCGGTGGAATGGATGTAGATTTTCTTGCACGAGCAACGAGCGAAGAAGTTTATCAGCGTTGCAAAAATATAATTAAGAAGACAAGTAAATCAGGTGGTTATGCCCTAGGAAGTGGAAATAGTGTTCCTGATTATATACCTAATGAAAATTACCTGGCAATGTTAAAAGCAGCATTAGAAGCTTAATTTAGGAGAGTAAGATGTCTAAAATCGAAACTTATAAGTTGAATATCACTCAATTAGACCGTCCAAGGACTATTAGAGTTTATTTACCTAGTGATTATGAAGAAAATGATAAAAAGTTTGATGTTTTATATATGCATGATGGTCATAATCTGTTTTCGAAGCAAGCTAGTGGTTTTGGAGAAATTTGGGATGCGCATCTCGCGCTTGACGACTTTTTTCAAAAACATCGTTTTGGAATCATACTTGTAGGTATTGATTGTGATCATATTCATAGATTTGATGAATATAGCCCTTGGGAGAGTAATGAGGTAAATAAGGTGATACCCTATTTACCTCTTCGCTCATATGGTGGTGAGGGTGACTTATATATTAGTTGGATTGTTAATGAATTGATACCAGAGATTAATCAAAAGTTTAAGACAACTGGTACTAATTATATGGCGGGGTCTTCCATGGGTGGCTTTGTATCTTTATATGCAGGCTTTAAGTATCCTAATGTCTTTAAGAAAATTGGTGCAATGTCTTGTGCATTTTGGTTTAAAAAAGCAGAGATGATTAAGTTGATCAAAGAAAATTATAATTCTGATTTGGAAATCTATCTTGATGTGGGAACAAAGGAAGGTCTTAATAATGATGAAATCAGCAAGTTATATTTAAATGATACAGTTGAAGTTGCCAATATGCTTAAAGCTTTGGGCAGTAAAAACCTTATGTTAAAGATTGCTGAAGGAGAAATTCATTCAGAACAGGCTTGGAAAAGAAGGTTTCCTGGATTTTTAGAATGGTTATTAATTAGATAAAGGAGAATTTCATGAGCAAAGAATTATTATTTAGAAGTCTTAGAAATGAAAAGGTTGAAAGAGTACCATGGGTTCCGTTTGCGGGAGTTCATGCAGGTAAATTAAAAGGGTATAGTGCCGATGAGGTTTTACAGGATAAAGCTAAATTACTTGAAGCTTTGCTTGAAGTTAATAAATATTATCAACCTGATGGACAACCTGTCATATTTGATTTACAAGTAGAAGCAGAAATTTTAGGCTGTGATTTAAAATGGGATAAAGTTTCACCACCTACAGTTAGTAGCCATCCACTCGCAAAAGAAAAAATGATTCCTTGCGATTGTAAAATACCAAAAAAAGCTGATGGCAGATTACCGATAATTCTCGATGTAATGAGGAGTATGAAACAAGAAGTGGGAGAACATACCGCTTTGTATGGTCTAATTACAGGTCCTTTTACTTTAGCTTCACATTTAAGAGGAACAGATATTTTTATGGATATGTATGATGATGAAGATTATGTGAAATCCTTACTGGAATTTTCAGTAAAGGTCGGAAAGGCGCTGACGGATTATTATGTTGAGGCGGGAATGGATGTAATATCTTTTGTTGATCCTTTAGTGTCACAAATATCACCTAATCATTTTGAAGCATTTTTATCTGGCCCTTATTCGGAATTATTTGATTATTGTAGGGAAAAAGAGGTATTTAGTTCATTCTTTGTTTGTGGGGATGCAACTAAAAATATCGAAGTAATGTGCAGGACAAGGCCAAATTGTATTTCTGTAGATGAAAATGTTGATATTGCGAAAGCAAAGGAAATAACAGATAAATATAATATAGTTATTGCTGGGAATATTCAGCTGACGATAACAATGTTGCATGGAAGTCAGCAAGATAATATGAAAGCTGTTATCGATATTATTGATAGTTGTGGAACACAAAATCTCATTATTTCTCCTGGTTGTGATATGCCTTATGATTGTCCAGTTGAGAATGTAATTGCATGTGCTCAAGCAGTAAACGATTATGAAAATACTAAAAAAGCGTTAGAAAATTATGTAGGTCAAGATTTTTCGGATATTGAAATTAATATTCCAGATTATCATAATTTATCACGTCCTTTAGTAGAGGTATTCACACTTGATTCAGCTACATGTGCAGCTTGTAGTTATATGATGAATGTTTCAAATGAGGTTAAAGCAGAAAATCAAGAATTGTTTGATCTTAAAGAATATAAGTTTACTATTAAAGAAAACATTGCTCGCTGTATGAAACAAGGAGTTAAGCATTTACCATCATTATATATCAATGGAGAATTAAAATGGTCTTCAATTATTCCTAGTAAAAAGGAACTATTAGATGAAATAAAGAAATATTAGGTTGTCCTGAGGTGTAATTATGAGTAATCCAAGATTAATAATTATTAATGGTTTTTTAGGGAGTGGAAAAACAACGTTTCTTAAAAGATTAATTAATCATTATAAAGATAATAAAATGGGTATTATTATCAATGAATTTGGTGATTATAGCATCGATGATAAATTAATAACAGATTTAAATGTTAAGAAAGCTGAAATACATTCAGGTTCAATCTTTTGTTCATGTAAAGAAGAGGAATTCATCAATAAGATGAATCAATTATTAATATTAAACATGGAATTAATAATTGTTGAAAGCAGTGGCTTTTCTAATCCAACATCACTTGATCGGATTATTAATTTTATTGAAAATAGAAATAACATTAAGTTAAATAATTTTAAAGTTACTATTTGTGATGCAAAAACATTACATAAAATAATTAATACCTTAGAAATTGTTAAGAAGCAAATTGCGATAAGCGATATAATTTTGTTAAATAAAGTTGATTTAGTCGATGAAATTGAAATTGAAAAAGCTGTTGCTTTAATTAAAACAGTTAATTCTTATAGTAATATTATGTTATGTAATCATTGTGATGTAGAAATTGATAAAATATTTGAAAGCAAGAAAACAAACATTGTGGCAAGTAATTATCAAGTCAGGGATATATCATTAAAGAGTATTGTTGTTAGTTTTACTAAAAAACCCAATATAAAAAATGTTGTTAAGTTAGTAAATGAATTAAAAAAAGACGTTTTCCGTTGTAAAGGTTTTATAAAACTCGATAATGATGAAACAATTTATTTAGACTTATCTTTTGATGAATTAAACTATCAACCGGTTCAAAATAATGAAAATAAACTTGTCATATTATACTCCAGTAAAATTATTGGATTAGATTCAATTAAAGTAATAATCGATACAATTATGGGAAAAGATAACTATATAGTAAGTTAATCTTTACATTTTATTTATAAAAAAATATAATAAAATAAAAAGGTGGGATATAATATGGCAAATATTAAGGACGTGGCTAAATTAGCTAATGTTTCTGTGGCAACCGTTTCACGAGTTATTAATAATAAAGGCTATGTTAATGAAGAAACTAGGAAGTTAGTTGAAGATGCGATTAAAACGTTAAATTATATACCCAATGAATTTGCTCGTAGTTTATTTAAAAAGGTTTCAAAGACAATCGGTGTAATTTTTCCACATTTAATAAATTCCTTTTATTATAATGTTTTAGAAGGGATTGAAGAAGAAGCCTTTAATAATGGTTATAAAGTTATGATATGTAATTCTCATGAAGATGATATTAGGGAAGAAGAATATATTAAACAGTTTGTAAAGTATAATATTGATGGACTAATAACTGGCTCTAATAGTAATTTACTGTATAAATATCGCGAACTAAAGATTCCAATTGTGTCAATAGATAGAAGGATTGATGCAGATATTCCTTCAGTTACGAGCGATAATTATGGTGGAGGTTATTTAGCTGCAGAAAAGTTAATTTCGTCGGGATGTAAATATCTAGTTCACTTTCGTGGTCCTAGTATTTTACTTACAGTTCAGGATCGAACCAGAGGTTATGATAAATGCCTTAGCGAAAAAGGAATGTTTTCCTGGCAAGTAGATTTAGACTTTTTAGAACCTGATATCAATATTATTCGCTCATTCTTATCAGTTCATGAAGCTATCGACGGGGTATTTTGTGATAATGATATTATTGCAGCGCATGTAATATCAGAATTACATCGAATGGGAAAAAGGATTCCCCAAGATGTACAAATAATTGGATATGATAATACTTATTTAGCACATTTAATTACACCAAAACTTTCTACTGTTTCACAAAGAATGTTTGATATAGGGAAAGAAGCAATGATTAGTTTAAATCATTTACTTAGTGGTGAAAAAGAATTTAACTTTCATAAATTAATCCCTGTTGATTATATAAGTAGAGAAACGACAAGATAAAGATTATGCTTTAAGTCATAATCTTTTTTTTAGATAAAATAATCAAAGATTTTTCTATAACATACTAGAAATAAAGCGCTTTCTGTTGTAGAATATATGTGAAAGTAATCAAGTATTATTACTTGAATGAAATTAGAAAAAGAGTTACGGAGGAGAAAAAATGATTATAGGAATTCCAAAAGAGATTATGCAAGGGGAAAATCGTGTATCAGCTATTCCTGATACGATTAAAAAGTTTGTTCAAGATGGTTTAGAAGTTCTTGTTGAAAATGGGGCAGGTACTGGTGCTTTTTATAGTGATGAGCTTTATAAAGCAGCTGGTGCTAAAATGATTAAAGATGTAAAAGAAATTTATGAAAAAGCAGATGTGATTTTAAAGGTTAAAGAACCATTATTTAATGAAGAAAAGAATCTTCATGAAATTGATATGATGCATAAAGGTCAATACTTAATTACTTTTATCCATCCTGCTGCACCTGTTAACCATAAAATGGTTAAACACATGGCAGAAAAAGGGATAATTGGATTAACATTAGATGGTATACCTAGAATATCACGTGCACAAAATATGGATGCATTAACATCTATGAGTACATGTGCTGGATATAAAGGAATGATTATGGCGACAGATACTTTAGCTAAATTTGTTCCACAAATGTTTACTGCAGTAGGAATGATAAAACCTGCTAACGTTTTAGTTATTGGAACAGGAGTTGCAGGACTACAAGCAGTTGCTACAGCTAAAAGATTAGGAGCAGTTGTTCATGCAGCTGATATAAGACCTGATGCTCGTGAACAAGCACAAAGTTTAGGAGCAAAAATAATCGACCTTGGTGTACCTAGTGAAGTAGCAATAGGTGAAGGTGGATATGCTAGACACTTACCAAAAGATTGGTTATTAAAAGAAAGAGAAGCATTACGAAAAGTTGTTAAAGATATGGATATTATCTTTCTAAGTGCATTAGTTCCAGGTAGATTAGCACCAACTCTTATTACTGAAGATATGGTTGAAGAAATGAAACCAGGATCTGTAATTGTAGATATTTCAATTGACCAAGGTGGAAATTGTGAAATTACGCCTCCAGGAGATATTGAAGTAAAATATGGTGTATCAGTTCAAGGTATTAAAAATATTCCCGGTCATCTTCCAACAAGTTCAACTTGGATGTTTGCCAACAATGTATACAATTTAGTTAAGTTTCTAACTAAAGATGGCAAAATTGAATTAGACATGAATGATGAGATTGTTGCTTCTATACTTGTAACATATAATAATGAAATTGTTCATGCTGGAGCAAAGGAAGCAATGGGATTAAATTAAAAATATTAATGGCGACAGAGATGTCGCCATCTTAATGAAAATTAAAATAATCAAATAAGGAGGAAATATGGATCCTTTAATTATTATCATAATATTCGTTGTAGCTACAGTAGTCGGCTATTTATTAATTAAAAATGTACCTAGTTTATTACATACCCCCCTTATGAGTGGAATGAATGCCTTAAGTGGTGTTACCATTCTTGGCGCTCTTACAACTGTTGCGATAATAGCAAAAAAATATAATGCTACAGTTGCAGCTATTTTTGGTGGTTTAGCAATTATTTTAGCAATGATTAATGTTGTTGGTGGTTTTGCGGTTACCGACCGGATGCTAAAAATGTTTCATAAAAAGGAGAATAAGTAATGTTAGAATTCTTTCAAAATGATATTGTTTATTATATTATTTGTGGGGTATTAACAATCACAATTCTACTCGGTATTTCCTTAATGAGTAAAGTAAAAACCGCAGTTTTGGGAAACCGATTAAGTGCTATTTCAATGACAATTGCGATAATTATCACTTTATTACATTATGATATCGTAAGTGTTACTACTGTTTTAATTATCTGTTTAATAATGGTAGCAATTGGTTCTTTAATTGGGCTATATCTAGCTAAAAAAATTAAGATGATTCAAATGCCAGAAATGGTAGCTTTATTGAATGGATTTGGTGGTGCAGCCTCAGCAATTGTTGGAGCAGCAACAATCTTTACTGCTGAGGGGAAGTTCGAATTAGCAACAGCAGTCATAGCATTAACTATTGGTGCATTAACTTTTGCTGGTAGTTTAATCGCCGCAGGTAAATTGGCAAAACTTATTAATGGCAGACCAGTTAAATGGAAAGCTCATGAATTTATTACTTCAAGTCTAATTGTTTTAATGGTTGCGGTTATTGTAATAACCGTTGTGTTTGATTTTCCACCACTTATTATAATGTTAATAGCTTTAGGACTTAGTAGCTTTTTTGGAGTTGCGTTTGCGATTAGAGTCGGTGGGGCAGATATGCCAATTACGATTTCACTACTTAATTCATTTAGTGGTGTAGCAGGTTCGATTGCTGGTATGGCAATAGGGGATTTCCTCTTAGTAGCTGTTGGTGGTATTGTAGGCGCTAGTGGATTACTACTTACACAAATAATGTGCAGGGCAATGAACCGCCATTTAATGGATATAATGTTAGGTAAAACTAGTGTAGTTTCAAAAACCAAAAAGGAAACTAAAGTTAGTAGTAGTATAGAGGAGAGCAAAGCTAAAAGCGATCGAAGTATAAGTGAAGTATTAAAAACAGCTAAAAAAGTAATTATTGTCCCAGGATATGGAATGGCTTTAGCACAAGCACA
>CALFRW010000033.1 GCA_937919135.1 uncultured Haloplasmataceae bacterium | reverse complement strand
AACCATTCCTAAAAATGTAACAACAATCGGAGTAAATGCATTTGATTATAATCAATTAGCTGAATTAATAATTAGAGCTACTAATCAAAACTTCAAAATTGAAAATAATCTGCTCTTAACAAAAGATAATAAAACTCTAATCGCATTGATAGGGGACCATGATAGCATCACTATCCCAGATGGTATAACAACAATCAGAGCTTATGCATTTTGGGATAGTGAGTTAACAAGTGTAATGCTCCCTGAAAGTCTAACAACCATAGAAGAAAATGCGTTTGCTTATAATCGATTATCAAGTGTCATAATTCCTAACAGTGTTACAACAATCGGAGAAGAAGCTTTTATTGAAAACGAGTTAACAAGTGTAACACTCTCTGGAAGTCTAACAACAATTGGAGCTAATGCATTTTATGGAAATTACTTAGCAAGTATATCAATCCCTAACAGTGTCACAAAAATAGAAGAATGGGCGTTTGCTTATAACGACTTAACAAGTGTAATTATTCCTGATAGTGTCATAATAATTGAAGCCTCAGCATTTGAGAGTAATTCCCTAACAAGTGTAACACTTTCTAAGAATCTTACTAAAATCGGAGAAGATGCATTTTATGATAATGACTTAACAAGTGTAACACTCCCTAACAGTGTAACAACAATCGGATATTATGCATTTTATCAAAATGAGTTATCAAATATTACTATTGAAGGAGACAGTACAAGATTTAATGATGATTGGGAAAGTATTGGTTTTCCAATAGCCCTAAAACCTTAAATTAAACTTGTAAGAGGCAATAACATGCCTCTTTTTTGATGTTAATAAAAAAATAATATTATAGTTTTCAATCATATGGTCAATTGACTTAAGAATTATGGAATGTTATAATTTAGTAAATTCGACATTATTAGGGAGAGAAAGATGAAAAATTTTAATGGTATTATAAATTACACAATTATATTTACTATTATTATCATTTTATTGACATTATTGCTGACATATAAAAAGGCACAAAGGTGTCATTTACATCAGTCAATACCTAATTTAATAAGTATTATCCTATGTATCTATTTTTTCTTAACGATTGATAGAATATATACCGTTTTTGAATATGTAAACAATTTTGAATTAGAAACATCCCTTTCATATCTGATAATGTTTTTAATTTTTTTATTCTTATATCTAGTGATAAAAGTCTTGGTCAAATTAGTTATTAGGATTTTTCATTTAAAGCCATACTTATATAAAACTACAAAGGTCCATAAAACACTTAATTATATCTTTATCTTTGGGCGTAAGGCAATCTTTTTAATTTATCTTATTGTTCTTGTATCCCTATTTTATGATCCCCTATATTATTCTGGAATTACCCAGCCTGTTGTTCGAGCAGGGATTATCAATAATTCTTTAACACCAACATTAGACGTTATTGCTGATTATGAAACTTCGCTTGAAGCGATTACTGATTTTACAGATTTATTTAATCTCAATAAAGCAAAAACTGCGATAAATTGGACGGAGAGGTTATTTTCTGAAAATGAAAAATATCAAGAAGAGTTTATAAATAAAATTTATTCTGGTTTATCTAGTGATAAGCAAGAATTATTTAATAATAAATACTTAGAAGTATATAATGAGGAGTTTAATCAAAATAACAGTAAAGGTATTCTAACAGTACTGTTAAAAGATAATTTATATCAGGATGTATTTAGTAATTTCGAAATTAAGTTTTATCATAAACTTTTGACAAATATCCCTTATGTAAATAAAGGGGTAAATATTAAAGAAACTATAGTTTATCGTTTAAATAAGTATCTTGAGAGTAATAAAAACTTGATCCTTTGGTTAGAAGCTAATACTTTTAAATTTGCTGATTTAGCATTAATTTACCGTTTTAAAACTGACTATCAAGAATTTAAGGATATTGGTGATAAGAACAACAAACGCTTGATTACTTCGATTTATCAGGAAATTGACCGCTGTTTTTACCTACATAACTGGACATTAGAGATTGCGGAAATTGCTCTTGATTTAGAACTTGCTGAACAAATAGCTTTAATTGAAGAATATTTACAAACAGCTGAGAATTTAGATACGGTTATTATAAGGTTTAATAAAGATTTTGAAAACAATGTTTTTAAAGCTTATAATTTTGAAGATCCATATCAATTTACTGAGCTTTATTTAAAGGAGTATCAGGATTATAGTTTGAAAGTAAAAAATAAGCTTGACCCTAAAATTAGAATTGCTGCGGCAATGACTAGTAAGAGTAATTTTAAAGCGATAATTTATCAAGAACGTTCTTTATACTATTTACTCTTATATCTTAATAATGATTGTTATAAAACAAAAGATTATTGTGACGTAAATAAAACTTTCCACATAGTTGATTCCTTATTATGGGGATTAGCAACTGATAAAACATACCGGATCAGTAGTGCTAAAATAGCTGATTTTTATCAATACCTTGATAAACTATCAGGTTACGATAAAAAGATCATTACTGCTGAAATTATTAAGTTAAACGATAAATTAATTACTTCTAAGGAAACATCCTACATTGAAACAAATTATAATAATGGCACTTTAGGTTATGATGTATTAAAACTCCTTTACCGTGAAGATAATTATACAAGCAAAAAGTTTAATAACCTGATTCAAGATTTGATTAGTTAGGTGATATGATTATGGAAAATTTTGCGAAAATTATGATTTTACTGGAGCTGAAAGGTTATGATATTTCACCTTTCATAAAATTAAAACAAAATGAATTGAATGTATCAGGAGCTAAAGCATTTGCTAGTGATGTAACTTTTAGGGATTTAGTTAAAAATGAGAATTTATTGATTAATCCTGTTAATGGTTATGATAACCCATTTTTTAGCGGTTTAGGAGTAAAGAAACAAGCTACGGAAATCGGTAATATTAACATCCATAATTATAAAACTAATCAAAATCAATCAATTAATAGTATATTAATGGATGAAGATTTACTAGACTCACAAAAACAAGACATCATCTATCGTGGGTATCAACAATTATCTAATGAATATAAAGCAGTATTAAATGATATTGCTGAAAGGGACATCGCTATTCTTAAAGGTTTTATCAAGTATCAAAAACCGCATAGTGCTTATTTAAGTCCGAAGCTGCTTAAAAAGTATAATATTCGCTTTTGGATTGGAGCGCTATTATTAATTATTTTTCATTGGTTTTTGATTAAACCTAGTTATGAAAATTTCCCATTATTTTACCGTTATCTTTTTAATATTGTTTTAGATACTCTTATATTCTTACCGTTTATAAAAATCTTTAGTTTAATCTATTTAACGAGTTTATTAAATACTGGACAAAGAAAAATTACTAATTTAAAGCAGGCCTATGATGAAATAATATCGATTAATGATCATAATATCGATAAATTAGAAAAAGATTTATATTATTATTATAGTAACCTTACAAAATCTCGGAAAATTAAATATCTTGAGAAAACTAATCTTAAATTAAGAAAACTACGGACAAAAATTAATAAATCCATGAAAAAAGGATTAAGTGTTTATCTCTGCAAAATAACATGTTTTACGCTTCGTTTTTTACATATTATCATACAGGTTGGCTTTGTGCTTTTAATAATATTATATTTTATTATTGAAATGGGGTTGTTATAGTGGAAGATAATAAAACAAAATTAAGTGATTTTGAATTTGATGAAATTATTAAGCGTAATGTGAAAAAGACAACTACAAATAATCAAGCACTTAAGAATTTTGATCTTAATGAAATTGTGACTAAGAAACAGCCAAATGAAAAACCGATTAAGGTAAATAAAAAGCAAAAAGGGACGAGTAATTATCATTATGATAATTATAATTTTAAGAATCTAAATGATCTTAGCTCATTTCTACTGCTTGAATATTATGATAAAGAAAAACATGCGGCAAAATTATTAAGCGATACTAAATTTTTAAAGTGGTTAGAAGAAAAAATTGCTGATGTTGATTTATATGAAGATTGGGTTCTAAACGTGTTAAAGTAAGTGAGGGATAGGTATGTCAATTATCTCGATTAGAAATTTAGTTAAATCATATGGTAGAGGACAAGAAAAACAAGTTATATTAAAAGGTATCAGTCTTGATATTGAAAATAATACGTTTGTGTCGATTTTAGGTAGAAGTGGTAGTGGGAAAACAACTTTACTTAATACTATTAGTACCTTAGATAAATTTGATTCGGGACAAATTTTTATTGATGGTTTTGATGTGCATAAAATTCCTGAAAAAACTTTAAACCTTTTACGTAATCGTTATATCGGTTTTGTTTTTCAAGATTTTAATTTAATTGAAGATATCTCTATTTTAGATAATGTTGCTCTCCCTTTGACAATTAACGGTTATAGCTTAAAAGAAGCCCGAAAATTAGCCGCCTTTGCATTAAAGGAAGTTGAGCTTCATCAGTTTATAAAACTAAAACCTAATGAACTGTCTGGTGGACAAAAGCAAAGAGTGGCGATTGCACGATCGATTGTTAATGGGCAAAAAATAATTTTATGTGATGAGCCAACAGGAGCATTAGATGATTATACATCACTTTCAATCCTAGAATTATTAAAAAAGCTAACTAAGGACCGAACGATAATAATGGTTACTCATGATGAGGAGTATGCAAAGAAATACTCCGACCGCATTATTGTTTTAAGTGATGGCGATGTTATCTATGATTCCGATGAAAGTGTGCAAGCAGACTTTGAAGAAGTTAAACAAAATAAGTTAAAGTTAACTAAAAAATTTAGTCTTTTACATCTAATCAGGGTTGCACAAGTTAGTTTTGGTTTTAATGATAAACAACTTAAGAAAGCTTTAAATACGATTGTAAATTCCGCGATTATCTTTTTACTATCCGCAACAATTATTTACTATGTGAATAAATATATCGGGATGTATTTTGTCAACTTTACTAATTCAACAGTAATGAATGCCTTTACTGAATCACGAAATATTAGTAGTGAATCTTTAAGTGTTTATATGATATATGGTGTAATTTATACTTATCTCTTATTTAGTTTTTTATCATTTTTATTTATTTTTAATATGTTAATTCATGAGAAACGTAAGGATATTGCGGTGATGAAAGCTTTCGGGGCTAGCCACTCAATGATTAGCAAGATTATGATTATTAAAACTTTTGAAGCAGGGTTATCAATTATTAAAAATCTTGCTTTAAGATTATTTGTTTTACTAGTAATTATCAATGGTATTGATACTTTAACATATGTGTTTAAAGCTGATTACGGATTATTTTTAAAAAATATTTGGGAAGTTATCGTTAATATATTTATCAGTTTATTCAAAGAAGTACCTGGAACAATAGGGGTAAATATTTGGTATTTATTAATCACCTACATTTTAATTGTTTTTATTTTAGTTTTGGAATCAATTATCTCAAGTATCTTTATGAATCGGAAAAATACTATTAGAGTACTAGCGAGGGAATAAGATGATTAAAATAAAAAATTTAACTAAAGTATATGAAACAATTAATTATAATGTGATAGCGCTTAGTAACTTAAATTTTCAATTTGAAAAAGGTGAGGTAATTGTTATTCTTGGGCGCAGTGGTTCAGGAAAATCAACTTTCTTAAATGTTCTAGGTGGTTTTGATAATACCTATTCTGGTAGTTATTATTTTGCTAAAAATGAGTTTAAAACGATGGCTCAATCGGAAATAGATGCATTAAGAAGTAAAAAAATCGGCTTTATTTTTCAACATCAGGTATTATTTAATAATTTAACCGTCATTGAAAATGTGGAAATTTCTTTAGATGTTTTAGGTGTCACAAATAGTAGAAAGAAACGCTTAAATGCGATGAAAGCCTTAACGCTTGTTGGCCTACGGAGACATGCGTATAAAAAGCCGTGGCAATTATCGGGAGGAGAAAAACAACGTTTGGCAGTAGCGAGGGCGATTGTTAAAGATCCAGAAGTCATTATCTGTGATGAACCTACAGCTGCTTTAGACAGTTTAACAAGTAAAGAAGTATTAGATTTATTAGCTAGTGTTTGTAAGAATAAACTCCTTATCATCGCAACGCACAATAAATCAATTGTCAAAAATTATGGTACACGGATTATTGAATTAAAAAGTGGCTATGTTGTAAGAGATGAACTAGTAAAAGCTGATAAATCAAATATTGAAGTTGATGAATTTGATAAACTATTAGATGAAGATATTTATCGTGATGAAGAAATTATCGAAAGTGAATCAGATTATGAAATATTATCAGATAAAGTCGAGAAATCACAAATCTTAAAAGACTTGGGTTTAGACATTTCTCAATATAAAGAAAGAAGTGAACAGATTTTTCATATTGATGAAAAAGAAAAACATGCGACAATTCAAAGAAGAAAAGAAGAAGTAACAACAGAAGAAAAGTTTGATTCTTTTAGTGATGGAACAGAAGATATGGCTAATGTAAAAGATTTCGCTGGTAAGGCTTTTCTTTACCATCTAAAAACTTACCTTTTCTTAGCTTCATTTCTAGTTATCTTTATTATAATTTTTATTCTGGGCTTCAATATCGCAAGTAATGTCTTTATGAAAAAGGATAATACAGATGAAATAAATAGTTCGATTTATAAAAACAATTATGTTTTAGAGTTAGCTTCTTATGATGAAATCGGACTATACTTAGCTGATAAAAATGATATCGCTCAGCTTAAACAAGAGTTTATCGAGGTAAATAATATCGATACGTATAGTGAAAAAAATTATGATCTGATTTTAAATGACTATTCATTTAATTTTCGTTATATAAATGATATATATCATGAAATTAGTAAGTATTTAGATAAAGAAAAAATTAATTATGCGCTCTATTATGATCCGCAAAATATATTACTCGGAAATAAAAATGAAAATATTATTTTTCCCAGTTTACAAACCAGATATTGGGTAGAAAAAAGTAATAATCATTTATATATGAATAATTTTAGTGGCCAGAGTACTAATGAGGGTATTACCCCATTATTTGTTGAAGGTTATACCGATATTATCAAACCATTTTTGATAAGTAATAGTAAATTACCGACTAAAGCTGATGAAGTACTTATCTCTGTTGAAACCTTAATTAATTCTAATGTGTTAAAAATTAAAAATAAAGCAAATATTAACGAAGTTTATCGTCAATTTGAGAAATTAAAAGATAAGTATATCGAAATAGCAGTACCAAAAATGGTGATAAAAGAGGATGAAATTGATAACACTCAGTATGAAACGTTACGATTTAAAATTGTTGGAATCTATAATGCAGGGATTAATATTCAAGCAAATTATCATAATTTAAATGATACAAAAATGTTTTTTGCTGCTGCAGCAAGGGATTCTATAAGCATCCAAATTGATAATCAAACCGACAATGAAAGTCACTTAATCCCATTATATATGGAGATTGATCAACAAGCTTATGGGGATAAAAATCTTCAGGAAAAAATTCTTGAAATTCAGGCAACATATTTAGCTAACGAATATGACGTTATAGAGGAAACCCTAGCTACTTATTATACCCCTTTAGTAAATGCTTTCGCTGAAATTAGTAAAGGAGAAACTAGTTTAAATACAGCTGTTGATAGTAATCTTTACCCAGGATTAACATACAAAGATTTATCCAGTCAACAAATGTCGAGTAATAATCCAAATAGTCTTGTCTATGAGAGAACAATTAATACGCTTTTTGTTAACCAGTATTGGAATCAGGTAAATAACTATTATTATTATCGCAGTAATCCAGATGAGAATGTCCCTTATACAAGTTTTAAACTAAATAATAGTTTAGTAAATAGTGATTATCAAAAATTAGATACAGTGATAAAACAATTAATAAATAACTTTAGTGAAAGTCTTGATTTTTCATTAGATAATGTAATTAAAACCTTAGTAATAACCGTAGGGCGAGCATATTTAAATCCAAATGTGATTGTTTCAATGATTACATCAATCGTATCATCAATTTTAGTGGTAATTATTATGTATATCTTTGAGTGGATTTTAGCAAAGTTATTGCTTAATATTTATCAATTATTCTTAGTTAATCGCCGTAGTGAATTTGGTAGCTTACGAATTCTCGGTGCAAAGTTTGACCATATAAAACAGATTTTAAAAAGCGAAGGTAAATATTTAGTTAATCTTTCTTATCTTGTTGTTTTAGTTATTTTAATTATTATAAAATTAATAACTATTACTAATCAAAATAGCTTAGATATTTACTTATACCAACCGTTTAATTATATGTTTTTCAATATTAAAATAATTGATTTCTTTGACATTAGTTTATTTTCCGTAATTTCCATTTTCATTCTAATGCAGGCTATCTTTAAAAAACAGTTAATCGATGAAAACATCAATCAGAATCTGAAGGATTTAAAAATGTTGAATGCCATTACAGAATGGGATGGTGAATAAGATGATTAAAATTAAAAATCTTACCAAGCAATTTCTCACAAAAGATCAGGAGTTTATCGCATTAGATAATATTAATTTAACGATTAATGATGGGGAGTTTGTCGCTATTTTAGGAGAAAGTGGTAGCGGTAAGACCACATTATTGAACTTAATAAGTGGTATTGATTCCTATTCTGAAGGTGAAGTTATTATTGATGGTTTATCTACTAGAGGTTTTAATGACGGAGCTTGGAGAAAATATCGCAATAAAAATATTGGTTTTGTGTTTCAGCGTTATAATTTAGTTGAACATTTATCGACACTTGATAATATAACGCTTCCGTTAATGTACTCAGGGGAAGCTAAAAATAGCTATAATAACAAGGCTAAAAAGATAATTAATGATGTTGGTTTAACAGAGCATACTAATACGCTGGTTAATAAATTATCAGGTGGTGAGAAGCAACGAGTTGCTATTGCCCGAAGTTTATTAACCGAACCGAAAATTCTTTTATGTGATGAACCAACAGGAGCACTTGATAGTCAATCAGCCACTAATATTATGGGACTTATTAAAAATTATTCAGCTAAAGATCGAATTATTATCTTAGTGACTCATGATGAAAAAATAGCTGCCCAATATGCTGATCGGATAATTCATATTCATGATGGTAAAATTATAAGTGATGAGTATAACGATATAGGTAGTGAAGAAATAGGTACTGAAGGAAGTGTAGTTGATCTAACGAAAACAAAGGTTAGTAGTGGTAGAAGTTATAAGCGCGTAAATCAGCGTTTTATTAGATTTATTTCCAATGCTAATTTTAAGCAAAATCGAGCTGCTAATTTTAAAATAATTTTATCATTTATTATCGGATTGACAATTTTACTGATTATAAACTTGGTGTTAAAAAATGTCTTAACTCATAATCAAGTGATGTTTGCTCGTAATAATGATTATCGTAAATATTATATAACGGATTATGAAACTGAATCGTTAACAAAGCTCAGTGATGATATAAGCGTTAGTGAAGTCGGTTTTGAAAACCATTATTTAATTGAGAAGTCTTATTTACAATATAAGGAAAAGGTTTTTACTTCGGAGTATTTGGAATCTGTTAATGATGTTCATAATGTAGAACTTGTTTCCTTACCTAAGGAGCGAAGTAATTTTTACTTAAGACCGTATCTATTAGCGGAGGCAAAAAATGCTGAACTTACTAATGGTGTCTATGTGTCAACGGAATTATTATATAATCATTATTTAAATCAAAGTTTTCAAAAAGCGGATTATCGTAATTATAATAAAGAATTAGCACCAATTTTTAAGGGCTTCCCGCTTGAATCATTTTTAAATAAATCGATTTTTATTTGTGGTGACAGTAATTCTGATATTTGTTTTGAAACGAAAATTGTCGGAATTATTGATGCCAATAATAACGGTCTAAATTATGCCAGTAAAATATTTATTAATTCCCAAGGTTTTACTGAGTATCTTAATTATCTTGTTGTTGAATTAGGTTATGTCACTGTTGATAATTTGTATAGTAGTAGTCCTTATTTCTACTATAAAGATTTTAAGAATGGTACCCAAAACGCTAAGCTGCTTGAAAATAAATATCAAATTGAAATTGAAAATTCAATTATTGATGATTATAAATATGGTGTAACTTTAGCGAAATATGCGAGTTATCTGATATTATTTATTATGGTATCGATTTTCATTATTTTTGGAACCGTTGTTATGAATATTATTTCCTTTAATATTGATTCAAGGACAAAAGATATCGGAGTTTATACAAGTATTGGTGTTAGTAGAACATCGATAAAAAGAATCTTTATCAGAGAAACATTAAAAGTCTTAGCGATTTTAGTGGGATGCTTAATAATAATTTATTCGGGGATCGCATTACTCTTTTATACTTTATATGAAAGAATTGTTACTCATAACGCTAACTTAATCAAGGAATTCGGGAGAATACATTATCTAACATTTGAAATCGATATTTTCCTTTACATAATACTAGCAACCATTATAATTTATTTAATAAGTGTTTATATCCCAGCTTTAAAGGTTTCACGGAAAAAAGCGATTGAAACACTGACCTGGTAGGAGGTGAAATAATGTCAAGAGGAGATATAATATTAAGATTAGTTGAATTAACAAAAGTATATTATGGTACCCGTAAGGTAATAGCTTTAAATAATATCTCTACGTCTTTTAAAAGAGGAGAATTTGTCGCAGTTGTAGGTAGAAGTGGTTCAGGGAAATCGACATTAATTAATATTCTTGGTGGGCTTGATCGCCCAACAAGTGGCGATTATTATTGTGAAGGTAATAATGTCTCACGTTTAAATGAAGGCCATTGGGATGCATTAAGAAATAAAAAAATTGGTTTTATTTTTCAAAATTATCATCTAATTGAATATCTAACTGTCTATGAAAATGTTGAGGTGGCACTACAATTTCAAAATATCCCTGAAGGAATGAAAGACGCAAAAATTAAAGATATCGTCGATAAAGTAGGATTAAGCGACCATATTAATAAATACCCTTCACAACTTTCAGGAGGTCAACGTCAAAGAGTTGCTGTTGCAAGAGCCCTTGTTAAAGACCCTGACATTATTTTAGCTGATGAACCAACTGGGGCCCTTGATTGGAAAACCGCAGATGAAGTAATTAAACTCCTAAAAGGAGAATCAGAAGACCGGTTAGTTGTTATGGTAACCCATGACAGATCAATTGCGAATAAATATGCTAATCGGATTATTGAAATCAATAACGGGAATTTTACCCAGGATTTAATTAAGGAAGAAATTGAACAAACTTATCAAAATGTTTTTCGAAAAATAAAGCCTGTGACATTAAGATTCCGTGATAAATTTATAATGACTTTTAATAAAATTAAAAGTAGTCTTGTGCGTAACTTCTTTATCGCCTTATCATTAGCGCTGGCCTTTAGTTTTTCGGTAATCTTTAATGGATTAGACCGAGGTGTAAGAGACTCCTATTACTCTTATTATGACACTCTTGATATAACTGATTCAAACTCCTTTAGCGTTGTGAGTCGGGATGACATAATGGATTTGGAAACATTTAATAAACTAAATGAAAGTGTTTTAGAGAACATAAATGATGAAAAATCAGAGGCGGAAATTGTAACTGGTTATTCTAAGGATGTTATTGGACTATTATATGGTTATAATACGACCGCCAATCGAATTAGAGACTTTAATATATATCCTGATATTTTACGGGATACAAAAATCCGTTTAACATCAACTGATTTTGATAAATATGCCTATGAGGATTTATTTGTCAGAAATTCTCAACTACCATTAAAGCCCTACACCTTAATGGTAACTTCTAAGTTTATCAAAGAATATTACCATTTAGATAAAATTAAAACTATCGATAGTTATATTGGGAAAGAAATTGAGGTACCTAAGTATAAGCTAATA
>CALFRW010000032.1 GCA_937919135.1 uncultured Haloplasmataceae bacterium | reverse complement strand
TAAGACTATTATAACAAACTTTATTTAACTTTTCCTTATATTTCTACATCTTTTTCTAATATAAACAAAAAAGACATACTTTCAAAGTTCGAAAATATGTCTTATATTATATACATTTCACTTAAGACAATTTGGATGTTTTATTCGCTAAAATCAAAAACATCTAAGGCTTTTTTATTAGGTAATATTTTTTGATATTTTGGTTTAATTAAAATTAATGAAACATATGTTAATGCTGATATTAAAATAATAAATATCAATGGAAATAAGATGGGGTATAAAAAGATTACAAAAAATGCAGCGATAGTTAAAATAAGAATTAATAATGAAGAAAATAAATATCCGATTGCCATTAAAAAAGCAAACTTAATGGTTTTAAATGTCTTATATTCAGGAAAATACAAAAAGATATAAAACACTTGGATTAGTGCCAAAAAGTAAATCAAAATAATTATACATGTAATCCAAAAACCAATTGAATTTATAAATGTTATCTGGTTAACAACCTGGAAATAATAAATCCTAACATTAAAATAAAGTATGATCCCAATCATAAAAAACACAATAAAAACTTTTTGGGCTTTCCAATATATTTTCCCGAAAACTTTAAAAAAAGTTTTAAATATCGCAAAATCTTGTTCATTTAAATAAGTGTTAATTAAAATATAGACACAAAGCGTTGCGGGAAAGATCGTAAAAATCCCCAACCCGATAAATGAAAGAAAAAACCAAATCATATTTATAATTACATAATTATATAAAGTACTAAGGAAATTATAAAATTTACTATTAACGATCCGCTCAAAATTCATGCTACCACCTCTATTATATGTCTTTATATTTTATCACAAAAAAGCAATAAAATAAATGAGCACCTATATGCTCATTAACTTAAAATTGAATATTATTTAAGTCTACTAATACTTGTTCAAAAATAACTTGGAATTTAACAAAATAAATATTAATTAATTCACTATCACGATTAATAATTGCACTTTCCAAAGCAGACGTTACTTCATATAGTGGCAAAGAACCAATATTTTTTGATATCCCCTTACATGAATGTACTAATCTTCTTGCCTCATTTAAATCATTATCAAGATGCTTTTTAATATCTTCAATTAAATTACTTTGGTTCTCTTGAAAAGCAAGAATTAATTTCTGATATATTTGTTCATAACCGCTTATTAATTCTAAAGCTAAGTTAACATCCACAACTTTTAAATCACCAGTAATAATCATCCTTATCGCCCCATCGCCTATATTATCTCTATATAATTATATTAAAATACATTTAGTATTTCAATATAATTATGATAAATCAGGATAATTTTGATAATATGGTTCAACGTGGACGCTTATAAAAGTCTCTTCCCCAAATTCCTGATAAATTTTATTTTCTAAATTAGATGCGATATCATGTGCTTTTACGACTTTTAAATCTTTATCCACAAATACATGAACATCAATTGAAACATAATAACCTATCTTTCTGGTCTTAATATTGTGAAACCCATAAATTTCTGGGATACTATTAATTATTTCTGCAATTTTATTAATTTCTGCCTCCGATAAAGATTCATCAATTAACTGACGATAATTATTAATAATAATTTCTAAGCCTACTTTAAAAATAAAAATACTTACAATAAAAGAAGCAATTGGATCAGAAACCGCAAAACTCTTTCCAAAAATTATTGCTAGTGAGATCCCTACTAAAGCTGCGACAGAAGAAAACGCATCGGAACGATGATGCCAAGCATTCGCTATAACTGCATCACTTTGAATTTTCTTACCTACTTTTTTTGTTATATGGAATAAAAACTCCTTAGATACAATTGATATAATTACCACATATAAAACATAAGTCTTAGGTATACTAATTTCTTTATTTCTAAAAAAGAAACGATAAATATCTGTTGCGCTAGAGCGAAGTAATATAATACTAATCACAATAAGTAACAAACCAATTATAACCGCTGAAATTGTCTCAACTTTACCATGTCCATAATTATGTTTGTCATCAGCTGGTTTGCTAGTTATCTTAAAACCGATAAGAACAACGATATCACTAATAAAATCAGATAAAGAATGAACGGCATCTGACACAAGGGCACTACTACGCCCAAAAATTCCCGCAAAAAATTTTGCGATAACGAGGAATAAATTAACGATCATTCCAAAAAGCGTAACTCTTTTTGCTTCTTTCTCTCTTTCTACCATATAAACATTCCTTTCTTTATCCTTATAATTATTATTATACAGTTTCAAAACCTAAATACAACGATTCTTAATTACTTTATAAAAATACTTGGCCTTATTGAAAACCCTTCTCAATTACATAAAAAAACGTTAATCGTGTTAATCAATTAACGTCATGATGAGAAAATAATTTCCTGTTGTTCCCATAAAAAAATTAACTATTTGAAAACCACTCCGGTGATATACTTGGATAGCTGATTTATTAAAATCATAAACCGTAAGTCGAAAACGATTAATTTTAAATTCCTTTTTTATGTAATTTATACAATACATAAAAAATGGATAACCTTTTCTTTTTCCAACATTCTCAGGATTGAGTCCAATACCAATATCGAGATAACTTCGATCATCATAGACACCAAATCGTTTACCATAAGGAACTATTGCTGCTTTTCCCATACAGAAGAATCCCTCTAATTCATTATTTGAATTAATAACTACATAATAATCTAAATTCACTAACTCATTAAAAGTTTCTTCATTGTCCTCAAAACTATAAACCTCATGCACTCCTGTATAACGCCACTTAATGACCTCCCGAGCATAGTTTTCATTCATTTTGACTACACTATAATGCATTTACCATTCCCTCGCTTTACATGTATCCACAAACAATTTAAATAGTGGATAATAGTCGATACTTCTTTCGGGATGCCACTGTACTGATAACACAAAGCGATGATCTTTACTAACAATTGCTTCAATTACACCATCTTTAGTTTTACCTATACTTTCTAATCCCAAACCTAAATTTTTTACTACTTGATGATGAAAACTATTTGTCATTAACCTTTCCCCATATAACTGTTCTAGAATTGAGCCCTTTTTAAAAGTAACCTCATGAACTTTTTCGTTTTCATTATAGCCCATATGTAATTGGTCATGGATAATATTAATATTTACTTTATATTCACTTATGTCTTGATATAATGTTCCCGCTAAAGCAACATTTAAAACCTGATGTCCACGACATATGCCTAAAACCGGCAGATCTTTCTTTAGAGCTTTTTGAATTAACTTGATTTGAAACCGATCCAGTAAATCATCTACCCCCTTAGTATATGGTGATAATAATTCATTGAAATAATTTGGGTTTATATCATCACCACCAGGAATAATTAGTCCGTCTATTTTAGTTAATATCTTTTCGATAAAATTATCATCATCAATAACAGGAATAACTACGGGTATACCCCCACAATTTTTAACACAATTTACGTAGCTAAATGGCATTCTCACGTTTACCTTCTTATCAATAAAATAATTTATTGACGATAATCCAATAATTGACATACGCCCTCCCATTAATACCAATTTCTATTCTATTTTATGTGACGTATATTGTCAATATTAATAAAAAAAAAGACAATTTATAATTATGCATTTTATTTGTTTTTACAATGTTGGTTATATTATAATATATATTACTGAAAACTCAAATATAAAAACAAGGAGCATCTATGAATCTAAGCCAATTAAAATATGCCGTTGAAGTAGAAAAAACTAAATCAATTACTAAAGCTGCTAAAAACCTCTATATGGATCAACCAAATTTAAGTAGAGCCATATTAGAACTTGAACACTCATTAGGAACTCAACTTTTTAATCGTACTTCTAATGGAGTTATCCCTACTGATAAAGGAGAAGAATTTTTAAAATATGCCCATAATATCTTAAATCAAATTGAAGCAGTAGAAATGCTTTTTCGTCCAGCTAATCATAATAAACTAAATTTTAGCATTTCAATCCCCAGAGCTAGTTATATTTCTCAGGCTTTTACTAATATGATTAAAAAAATTAATTTAGCTAAACAAATCGAATTTACCATCAGAGAAACAAATAATATGAATGCCATTTCTAATATTCTTCAAAACAACTATAATCTTGGTATTATTCGTTACCAATCAAAACAAGAAAAATACTTTATATCTTTATTAAAACAAAAAAACATCGCCCATGAAATTATTCAAGAATTTCAATATTTACTCTTAATGCCAAAAAGTCATCCTTTAGCTAATAAAACTGACATTACTTACAAAGATTTACATGATTATATAGAGATTGCCCACAAGGATTATTATGTACCAACACTTTCGATATCTGAACTAAAAAAAACTGAATTACCAGAGATAATCGATAAACGCATCTATGTATACGATCGGGGAAGTCAATTTGATTTATTATGTAGTATACCAACTACCTATATCTGGGTTTCTACCATTCCCGATGAATTCATTAAGCGCTACTCACTAGTTCAGCAAAAATGTATTGACTCCACTAAAAAATATAAGGATGTCTTAATATACAAAAAGAATTATCAATTCACTGACATTGATAAAATCTTTATTAACGAATTAAATAATTCTGTTAGTAAGCTTAATTAACATACTTAAATTTTATTTTTACGAGCAGTATACTAATTATCCTTTCCATTCCATGGGCTAACATCGGATATAATATCAAATTACTTCGCATAAATAAGAAACCAACAATAACTGAAAAAATAAATGATGTTACTTCCTCAATCATAAATTGTGCATTAAACTTTTGTTTTAATATAATCGCTTGCGTAAGAATAAATAAACACCAAATCAAGGCATTTAAAAAGATTGCGATTACTTCACCGTGATTAATATGATAAACACTAAGGATAACAACAAAGAAGGTTTGCATAAATAATCTTTGCGGTATCTCCATAGCTGCACCACTAATAAATTCGTTAACAACGACACCTTTTGATACATTTGTTAGTTTTTTAGCTTTAAAGGTAATAATTAACGCTGGAACTAAAAAGGCCAGGATAAATAAAGCGAAATTAGTTAAATCTAGAAAACCGGAAAAATTTAGTACTGTTACTTCCCTCGGCGTAACTAAAAATAAAACTACTACCGGTATGATTGAACAAATTGGAAATGAATACGATATCAGCCATTTAAAACGTTTACTTTTATTAAAAAAGCTTTGTAGCAGGGTGCTACACCCAAAGATAATACCCCCAATTAAAAAAGCAACTAAAAACCATAATACAATCACTTTTTTTCTCCTCTATAATAAGATTTCTTCTGTAGGTTGAATTATTAACCGATTTCTCGCAGTAAATCTTTTAACTACTTCCTCATCAAATAAAGCACCTGGTTTCATATGAATCGGAATGCTGTGTTTGGCACCAATTAAATCTGCACATTTTGTTGCTTCTTGCGGATTCATATTATAAATTCCGTCAATTGGCAATAAAGCATAATCCAATTCTTGTTTTTTAAATGTACTCATAGCCTTGGTCTTTGAGGTGTCTCCTGCAGCATATATTTTTTTATTATCAACTTCGATAATATAGCCTACACACTCAGCTTTTGCATGATTCTGATTATAGGCTTCAACAGCTTGAATAATCACACCATTAATTGTATAAGACATATACTTGCCATTCTTTAAAGCATCGAAGTTTTGGATTACCACACAGTCTTCTTTTTTTGTCACCATATCAACCTGATTATGATCACCATGCTGATGCGTCACTAAGATAATATCAGCGGGTTTCTCATACCCTTGTCCTGCATAAGGGTCAACATAAATAACACTTTTATCATTAGTTTCAATCCGAAAACTCCCATGACCTTGAAATAATAATTTGGTCATTAAATCATCCTTTCTAATTATTATATTTATTTCATCATAACATAAATTATTATCTTATAGAATAAAAAAGTAGGCAATATGTTATAATTAATTAATAAAGGATGTGACTATTTTGAATTCAGAAAAAAGGATCCGTGATTATGGAATCACTATTGGCTCATTAAAAAGAGGTAAGCTAAATGCGATTACTGATGTTAATTCTGTTAAGGTAGGCCATGTTACATTAGATGAAAATAATATTAAAACTGGAGTTACCGCAATTATTCCCCATAGTGGCAATCTTTTCAAAGAAAAAGTGACTGCTTCTAGTTATGTTTTAAATGGTTATGGAAAATCAATCGGACTAATGCAAATAAATGAAATCGGGTCGATTGAAACCCCAATTATCTTAACAAATACATTTAGTGTTGGTACTGCATATAATGCGGTTATCGAATACATGCTTAAGGATAATGAAGATATCGGTATAGCTACAGGTACGATAAATCCAATAATTTGTGAGTGTAATGATGGTTATTTAAATGATATTAGAAATCAAGGCATTAAAACGAAACATGTAATCAGTGCGATTAAAAATGCTAGAAAAAATTTTAAAGAAGGGTCCGTAGGAGCGGGAACTGGAATGTCTTGTCTTGGTCTAAAAGGTGGCATTGGAACCGCATCAAGAATCTTAGAACTCGACAACAATACTTATACTATTGGCAGTTTAATATTATCTAACTTTGGAAAAGGAACTGATTTATTAATTGATGGAATTAAAGCTGGCAAAATTATTAATAATAACTTGACTGAAGAAGATAAAGGCTCAATTATCATAATAATAGCAACAGACATCCCGCTTAGTAATAGGCAATTGAAAAGGGTATGCAAACGGGCAGTTGTTGGTCTTGTTCGCACTGGTTCCTATATTGGAAATGGTAGTGGTGATATAATTATTGGTTTTACGACCGCTAATAATATTTCACATTATGAATTACGAGACTTTATTCCCCATAAAGTAATCAATGAAAATAAAATTGACTTATTATTTCGTGCTGTTGCAGAATCGGTTGAGGAATCAATATTAAACTCCCTAATCTCCGCAAATAAAATAATTGGTCGAAATCATCATATAAGACCTATTTTAAAAGACTATCTGAATTTAATCCTAAATAAAAAATCTTGAAAATTCAAGATTTTTTGTTTTCTGCTAATATTTTATAAGTATCAGCCTCAGATAATGGCTTACTAAATAAAAACCCTTGCATTATATCACATTTATTTTCAATTAAGTATCGCTTTTGTTCCTCATCTTCTACACCTTCTGCTACTACGATAAGGTCTAACTTATGTGCCATTTGAATAATCGAACCAGTCATTAATTTCTTTGATCCTACTTTAGAAAGACTATTAACAAAATAACGATCAATTTTCAAAATATCGATATTTAAATCACGTAAACGAGAAAATGATGAATATCCGGTTCCAAAATCATCTAAAGCTATTTTTATCCGATAATCACGCAACCGCTTTAATTTGCGGTTAATTAAATCGAAATTATCTAATAATACCGACTCAGTAATTTCAAGTTCTAACAAAGATTCATCAATGTTACTTTTATTCATAATCCGTTTAATATCATAGAGAAAATCATCACGTAATAACTGAATCCCTGATACATTCACCGCTATTCTAATATCTTTAAAGCCCCGATTTCTAATATTATTAATAAAATTACATGCGATTTCAAGGATTAAATTACCTAAAGGAACAATCAGTTGTTTTTTTTCAGCGATATCAATAAATTCAACCGGTGAAATATCGCCAAGGGTTTCAGATTTAAGACGTGCCAATGCTTCAAAGCCTACGATTTTATTGGTTCTTAAATCTACTAATGGTTGGTATTCTAAATAGAGATTCTTATTATCATTATTACTTAAAACATTACGAATTTTCCTTTCGATTTTTTCTTGTCGTTTAATCCTATTGTCCATATCTTCATTGAAAAAGGCATAATTTAATTTTTCATTACTCTTAATATCATTTAGTGCGATCAAAACGTCTCTAAGTAAATAATCGACATTTTTATAGTTATTAGTGAATTCCATAATCCCCACTTTTACATCTAAATACTGTTCGGCATTTTTTACTTTAAATGGCTGTTTAAAGATTTCATTAATTTCCTCAGTAATTGTGACAATATTTTCTCGGGTATAATAATTTTGAATATAAAGGCCAAAACGGTCTCCTGAAAATCTAAATGGAAAAATATTTTCACTACTAAGTTCTTTTATTTTATCACTTAAACCTTTAATTATCTCATCACCAAAATCCAAACCAAAGATCATATTTACAATTTTAAAATTACTACAATTTATCAATAATAAAGCCTTATCCTTTTGGTTTGCAATTTCTTTCTTTAAAAATAATTTCATATATTGTAAATTTGGTAAGCCCGTAAGGCTATCAAAATACGCTAATTTCATTAGACTCTTATTCTTTTGATAACTTGTTATGATAATATAGATTAACGATAAATAGATGATAATTAACGCTAGAAGCCCAAATATTGATACCTGAGTAATTAAACTTTTAGTTTCATCAAATGATTGTACAATCGATAATGTCCCCATTTTTTCATTACCAATTGTAACTGGTACAAAAACTTCATACACCTCTTCATTATTTAATTGAATAACCCTCCCATGTTCTTTATCAGTGTTTATCACTTCAAGAACCTGTTTATCATTAATACTTTTTTTAAGATAATTTTTATTTGAGCTACCAATAATCAGATTATCATTATCAATAAAACTAATTCTAAGCGCTATACCTTCAGCAAATATTTCATCAAGTAGGTATTGTATTCCGAAACTACCAAGAAAATTATCAATTCTTTCAGCTTTAACACCTACTTGTATGAGACAACCGTCAGTGCCTACTCTTAAATAACCATATTTAAAGTTGTTGCCACTAATCGAATCTTCTCTTATACCACCAATAAAACTTTCCGCTCCACTATTGAGAAAATCGCGAATTTCATGGACATCCTCGATTATCCATAGTCCATCTTCTCTTTCAAAAAATGCGTCAATATTGGAAATTATTAATACTCCCTCTGCATTATAATAGTCAATTTCATCAACATCTAATGATTCAGCCAAATCTTTAAACCGCTCATTATTATACTCACCTTGAGAAGCAATCATTAAAGCTGTATTTATTTTTGCTTCAAGTAAATCATTAATAATGTCCTCAGCTTCAGCAGCTTTAGCAAGACTAAGTGAGTAGTTTTTCGCAAGACGAATTGATTCCTCTTTCATCCGGTCATAATAGTAATTTTTAATGCCGTTAAATATCAAAAAACCGATAAGGATAATTGTACATGTTACGATAATGATGGGAATTATATAAATTCGATTATTTAGTTCTTTATCTTTACTGATAGAATTCATGATTTATGCTCCTAAAAATTGCTGTATTAATTGTTTTGCTGATAATAAGGGATTTTCTTTCCTTCAACTCCTGTATGATATTCATTAATCAATCGTACTAATAAATTATTTAAATACTCAATAACTACTTCACCTACACTAGCCTCTAGGTGGTCTTCGCCAATGCCTGAGTCATCAGTCAAAAAGACATAGGTCCCACCTGTCATCATGGCCTCGTTTCTTAATAGATATTCTGTATATTTATCAATTCCGCTTGAAGCCACAGGGATCATATGGATTCCTTTTTTTGAGGCATTATAGATTGCTTGAAAATATTTAGTCATATTCTGTTTAGTATAATGAGGCGGAGCATCTAAAACATGAAACAATAATTTTGTTGTGTTCTCATCACTCCAAGCTTTTGATACCGCTTCATCTAAAGCTACATCAACCGCTTCTTCAAAGTCACCACCACCCGAAGCTGTTTGTTCAGCCAACCTGCGTTGTTGTATTTCAATATCAGTCGTAAAATCAAAATACCGAGTTATGTATTCATCACTTATATCACGATAAAATAGTAACGCTAATCTCACAGTTGTATTAGGATTTAATGTTTTAACTTCACTAATGACATAATCAATTTCTGCTTTTAAATAATCGATTTCATCACCCATTGAACCAGTAGTATCAACAACAAACATTATTTCAATTATGTCTTTAATAGTATTCGTGTCACCCATTTCAATTTCTAAAACATTATTGCTTTGTGAATACTCATAATCTTCACGGACAACATTATCACCATATTTTACAACAACCTCAGTAATTGAATCAACTTCGTTACTTTGAGGAAAAAGATATGCTACCCCCTTAATATTTGTTTTAGCCTGATAGATTAAATTTTGATTAGCACTATATAATTCAACACTTGCTCCTTTTAATAACGTATCACCATTTTGTACGGTTACTTCTACCATATTCAAGGTATCAAAATAACCTTTATTATAATAAGCACTAAAGATTCCATTTGCTGATGTTTGTGAGCTTTCAAATAAGGATAAATAGAAATTATAATTTTTTAAATCGCTCCATTCAGCTGCAGTTAATTGACCTGCTTGAATTTCATTACTATGAGAACTTTGATCATCATTTTCTGTTCTTCCTCCCGCATCACCTCCAGCTAAATGATTTGGCGCTCTACAACCAGATAATAAGAACAAGAAAATTAGAACGAGAGAATAAGATAAAAGATTTTTTTTCATAATTATCCTCCTGTATAATTACTTTTACTTTATTATATTAATAATTTCTTCAAAAAACAACCACTTATTAATATTGACAAAAAAGGAGAAGCTAATCACCTCTCCATAAACATTATCTTAGACCTTTATCATAAGGTATACCTTCTGCTTTTGGTGCTCTCGATTTTTTAGAAGTAAAGATCAAGACGAATAATGTTGCTACATATGGTAACATTTTATAATAATCTTGATTAATTTTTAAAGCGTCAAGAAATGGAATTAATGGAACTGAGTAAGCTAATGTACGTAAAAATGCAAAGAATAAAGCAGCAAACATAATCCTTATTGGTTTCCATTGACCAAAAATCATCACTGCTAATGCTAAAAATCCAAATCCTGCAACTCCTGTATGACCATTAACATTTACGTCCATAACACCAACTGCATAGAAAAAGCCACCGATACCACCTAAAATACCTGATATTATAACACCGCTGTAGCGCATCTTATAAACATTAATCCCAACAGAGTCAGCTGCATGTGGATGCTCACCACACGCTCTTAGGCGTAATCCAAACTTAGTCTTATAAAAAATTATATATGATATTACCAGGAATAAGAAGCCAATATACACGGTTAAATATGTTTTTTGAAAAAATAAATCACCGATAACTGGTATCCTACTTAATAAAGGTATTTCTCTAATATATAAATTTATATTAGTTGTTATACCATCACTATTATACTTCATCTTGGAAAATAGTAAGATTGCAGCTGGTATCATCATATTAAGAGCAGTACCTGTGATTGTCTGGTCAGCCCTCATGTTTATCGCAGCAAACCCCAATAAAAGGGAATATAATACACCTGTTAATGCAGCAACAAACATAGCAAAAAATAATAATAATTGAGGATTAATCGGGGCATTTTGTGTTAACAAGATAAATAAACAACCAAAAAATGCACCAAATAACATAATACCCTCTAATGCAATATTAATAACACCACTTCGTTCACAAAACATACCACCTAGTGCAACTAAAAGTAAAGGAATGGCTACAGGAAGCATATTTTGTACTAAATAATATATCGTATCCATATTTACGCCTCCTCGATTTCTTTCACAGTATTTACTGCCTCAGCTTTTCTTTCCTTACGTTTTTTAATTACCACACCGATAGCTGAACTCATAACTAAAGCAAAGGCTGAGAAATAAATAATTACCGCAATTACAACATCAATTATCTCTGGTTTGTAACCAAATAAACTGGCCCTGGTACCCCCTCGTTGGATATGCGAGATAAATAGCGAAGAAAATATGATGCCGATCGGATGTGAATTTCCTAATAATGCGACAGCGATACCATTAAAACCATTAGCCGCGATAATATTTATCGGTTCATATGTCATACTGCTTCCAGGAATATTTGACGGAGCCAAGATTGCAAAGGCGCCACCTAGCCCTGAAAGTCCCCCAGCGATAACCATCGTAAGTATTGTATTACGTTTATAATTAATTCCTGCATAATGGCTAGCGTGTTTATTATGACCAGTAGCCATAAGTTCGTACCCAAACGTCGTTTTATATAAGACAATGTATAATATAATCGCTATTAATGTGGCCAGAATAATCGCAATATTTACATTAGAATCTGTAACCCCAAGCGATGGAAGTTGTGCTGTGGCTGGAATATAAGCTGTTCTTGCTTTGCTTGAAACAAACATCTTTCCATTATTTCTAATCAGCATATCAACTAAATACATACCAATGTAGTTAGTCATAATTGAAGTAATAACCTCATTAACATTCATTAATGATTTTAACAACCCAGGTATAAAACCCCAAATCATCCCACCAATTAATCCCGCGATAATACAAACAATCCAATGAATTCCACTAGGTAAATTGAACATAATTCCAACATATAAAGCAAAGAACAAGCCCATGGTGTATTGACCTGAAGCACCAATGTTAAATAGGCCCATTTTAAATGCAAAACCAACAGAAAGACCCGTCATTAAAATTGGTGTCGCAAAATAGAACACATTACCTAGACGAGAAAATCCACCAAAAAGCATCATACCAAATCCAGAAAATGAATCAGTTGGGCTTGCGACAACCATAACAATAAGACCAAAAATAAGTCCTAAGGAAATCGCTAATAATGTTGCAGAGAATGAACTGAGCCATTTGCTTTTTGTTATTTTTTTCATAGACGCTGAAAAGTTATTTTTTGAGTTTTGCATGCTCGTCACCCTCCCTCTTATCTTTTTTCGAACCTGCCATATAAAGTCCTAGCTCCTCAACACTAGTTGTTTTAGGATTTAACTCTCCAACTATTTCTCCCTCATAAATTACGAGTATTCGATCACTTAAATTCATTACTTCATCAAGTTCAAGTGACATTAACAAAACTGCTTTACCTTTATCACGAGTATTAACAATTCTTTCATGAATGAATTCAATTGCTCCGACATCAAGACCTCTCGTAGGTTGAACAGCTACTAATAATTCACACTCTTTATCAAGTTTCCGGGCAATAATTGCCTTTTGTTGATTGCCCCCAGACATACCTCTCACAATTGTCTTAGGTCCCTCTCCACTTCGAATATCATATTTTGAAATCAATTCTGTAGCATAATTTCTAACCACATTTTTTTTAATAAACCCTTTTTTTTGGAATCCCTCTTGCCAGTAACGTTGTAAAACCAGATTTTTCTCTAGTGAATAATCAAGAACAAGTCCGTGTTTATGTCGATCCTCTGGTATATGACTTATACCTAATTTGGAACGATTACGAATCGACATCCTTGTTATATCAGTCTCATTTAAGCTAATTTTGCCTCTACTAACTTTTTCTAATCCTGTAATAACATTTATTAATTCTGTTTGACCATTTCCCTCAACACCAGCTATACAAACAATTTCTCCTGCCCTAACATTAAAAGAAACATCTTTAACTACATCTTGCGCACTTTCCTTTGATTTTACAGTGACATTTTCGACAGATAAAACAACATTTCCTATTTTAGGACTCTCTTTTTCGACACTAAATTTAACATCTCTTCCAACCATCATCCATGATAGTTCTTCTTTAGTAGTTTCTTTAATATCAACAGTTCCCTTCCATTTTCCCTTCTGTAATACGGTACAACGGTCAGCAACTGCCATTATCTCATTTAATTTATGAGTAATAAATAAAATCGACTTACCTTCTTTTGCAAATCCCCTCATAATGTTCATTAGTTCTTCAATTTCTTGTGGCGTTAAAACAGCAGTCGGTTCGTCAAAAATTAAAATTTCATTATCACGATATAACATTTTCAATATTTCTACACGTTGCTGCATACCAACAGGGATATCCTCAATAAGTGCATCTAAATCTATTTGTAAACCATAATTTTCACTTAATTTTAATAATTTTTCCCTTGCTTCCTTTTTTTGTAAAAAACCATACTTATTAGGTTCTACGCCTAAGATTATATTTTCTAAAACAGTAAAGATTTCAACAAGTTGAAAATGCTGATGTACCATACCAATTCCTAAATTATTAGCATCATTAGGATTATTTATTTCAACAACTTTACCATTTTTTTTAATTTCTCCCTTGTCAGCCTGATGTAGGCCAAAAAGAATGCTCATAAGTGTTGACTTCCCTGCTCCATTTTCCCCAAGTAGAGCGTGTATCTCGCCTTTTCTTAAACGGAGAGTTACATCATCATTAGCGATTATCCCAGGGAAGGCTTTTGTTATGTTAAGCATTTCAATTACATAATCCATGTTTGTCTCACCGTCACCTTATCTTCAAATTAATTACTTAAACAAGGAAGGTTAACTCCCCTTATAAAAATAATATTAGGAGGGAAGGTATTTGCCTCCCCTCCTAAAAAATTTAAATTCAGTGCTTAATCTTCTACTGTAACACTAACTTTCTCTAAACTTAATCCATCTGTTAATTCAGCAGCAGTTGCTTCACCTGATTCTTTAGCTATCTCAATTGTACGAATAGGATTAACAGTACCTTCTACTAACTTAGCAAAAATTGCATCATAAGCTGCTTTATCAAATGAAGTAAAGCGATCAAATGCATTGCCATCTTTATCACCAATTACGACTGTAGGAAGTCCGACACCATCATTAGCTGCATCAAAATAAGTAGTTTCTCCACCAAATGTATCCCATGCATCATCTTCATAGATTGCTTCTAATACAGAAATAACTGATGCTGCAAGTCCTTTAGTTGCAGATGTAATAATTGTTTCACTATCATATCTTTGATCTACGTCAACACCAATCATTTTTCCATCTACTTCAGCAGCAGCAGCGTAAACACTCTTACCAACAGATCCACCACAAGCAAAAATTACTTCAACACCACCTTGATACATTGTTTTAGCTGTTTGCTTATTAGCATCATTTTCATCAAAGTTTCCTGTATAATGATATACTACGGAAATAGCATCATCAGCTAATTCTAATTCGGTAGCTGCATCCTCTGCACCTTGAAGGAATCCATAACCGAAAGCTTGAACCGCTGGAACTGCCATTCCACCCATAAATCCAAGTTTTCTGAATCCATCTTTTACAGCAGCATAACCTGCAAGATATCCTGATTCTTCTTCAGCATACATAATACTTGCTACATTGTCCTCTGTATTATAGGTTGGACCATTTGTGTAGTCACCATCATTTGGTGCACCATCAAGTAAGATGAACTTAACGTCAGGATATTTAGTTTGTGCATGATAAACAGCAACTTCAAATAAGTATCCTGGAGTTACAACTACTTTAGCGCCACCTTCAACTGCAAGGTCGATAGCTGCAAGATATCCGTCATCAGATGCTTCTTCAGGCTTAATATACTGATGAGAAATATCATTTTCTTCAG
>CALFRW010000031.1 GCA_937919135.1 uncultured Haloplasmataceae bacterium | reverse complement strand
TATGATGTATAATTATATTAAAGCGAGGGATTTCTTATGAATGGCATAGTAAGCTTTCTAGGATATTCATTAAGGGAAATTAATTTTTCTAAAAATGACTATTTTAAGGGTGGTAAAGTAAATTTAGATTTAAAGATATCTAAAAATAGTACATATATTGATAATAAGCGGGTAAGGATGAATCTTAATGTTAAATTATTTAGTAATGTGGTTGACAATAATTATCCTTTTACCTTAGCCTTTGTAATTTCGGGATTATTTCAATATCGAGAAATAAACATTGAAGTAGATAATAATCGTGAACTAATTGAAAAAATGATGATCGATATATTATATCCTTATATTAGGACGATTGTAACTAGTATCTTAACCACCGCCAATATGCCACCATTATTTTTACCGACAATAAATGTCAATCAATTAATTAAAAACAATAAGACCGTTAATTAAATAATAAGAAAGGAGTGGGGATAATGTACAAATGTGCAAAATGTGGTAATGAGGAATATGAAACTGATCAAATGCGGGCAACAGGTGGATTTTTTGCGAAAATGTTTGATATCCAAAACAAAAAGTTTCTGACAATATCTTGTAAAAAATGTGGTTATACAGAAATTTACAAGAAAAAAACGAGAGCCTTATCTAATGTTGCAGACTGGTTTATCGGTTAAAAGTAAAGAGTTTCCTCTTTACTTTTTTTATAGGTTTTTAAATTAGGTAAACAATAGAAATTGTACTGTGAATATAAACTTAAATAAATTGAATCAACTAAAAAAATTACTTCTATATTCATAATAATTGAATTATTGGGAAAAATTGTTATAATTAGGTGAATATATTAATGGAGGTTATCTATGTTTGCATTAAATTTTAATAAAGAATGGCGCATGAATAAAGCAATTTTAAAAAGTTTCTTTACAATCTTGATTATTATCTTTTTAACTAATACGACGTTTTATATATTACTGAAATCATTTGATTTTGCTTTTAATACGGGTAATATTTTAAAAGCTATCTGGGCAATCCTCGCAGGATTATCATCGATGTTAGGAATGATACTAAATATTGCTCTGATGTATTTTCTTTTAAGTAAAGATTTAGGTAAGAATAAAGTTCACTATTCGATTTTTACCCCTCAATCATTATTATCTTGGTATTTACCTAAATTGGTTTTCTTAATTATTATTCAAGGTCTCTTTGCCCTTATAGATTTAGGATACAATTTTTTTATTTTTGATATCGCTAATTCGTTATCAGGAGGAGCTGCAGATTTTGACTGGAAATTGATTATTATTGACTATTTTACCACAACCTTTAATATTGGCTTTTTTGCCTTATTTACTTTATGTATGGCTTTATACTACTCTTTTAGAAATAAAGGATTATCTTGGTTATTAATCGTTATTAGTCTAATTATTTATTTTGCAGCTTCTAATGGTTATACTTTTTATCAACAATTTCAAATGGTTTTAAATAATGCAATTTTTGAAGCAGTTCCGACGCTCTTAATAAATTATGGCATTAAAAACATTACAGGATTAATCTTTATTGTTATCGCTATGTATTTGTTTGATCAAAAGATTGAATATTAAAGGAGGGATATTAAATGATTGAAATAAGACATTTAACGCAAACTTTTGGTAACAAGAAAGCTTTAGATGATGTTAATTTAAAATTAGAAAAAGGTGGCATTATCGGACTAATTGGCCCAAATGGTTCAGGTAAATCAACAATTATCCGGTCAGTTATGGGGATTTTAAAACCTACTGCTGGTGAAGTATTTGTCGATGGTAAAAAAGTTACTCGCACAATTAGTAAAAGGATAGCTTATATGGCTGATATTAACGAATTATATTTACCAACGGTTAAAGATAATATTGATTATTTTACTAATATATATAAAGATTATGATAAGAATATGGTAATGGAAATTATCAATAGTTTACAGATCGATTTAAATATGGATGCTAAAGGGCTTTCTAAAGGTCAAACAATTATTATTCGCTTTGCCTTAACTGTAGCCCGTGATGTTGACTATTATATATTTGATGAACCTTTAAGTGGATTAGACCCAGTTTTTCGTGATAGCTTTATTAACCGTCTAACAAATTATCGCAAAAATAATCCACATAAGACTATTATTATTACATCACATATGTTAAAAGAAATTCAAGGATTGTTAGATGAAGTAATTGCGATCTATTTTGCGAAAATACTAGCTCATGACAAAAAAGAAAACATTTTACGTGAAACTGATGATTTAGAAACTTGGTTTAAAGAACAATATGTTAAAGCTGGGATTACCTTTTAAGCATCCTCTCTCTTCTTAGTTGATATATAGATTCAAAAAAAGTCGATAATGACTTTTTTTGCTTTCTATACACATAATAAAAAATGTGATATAGTAAGAATTAGGTGACTGATATGATAAATGAAAAGCTTAAAATGATTAAATCAATCTATCATGTAAATTGTATCTTACAAGTAGGTTCTTTTTCTGATAATGATCTTGATTTATTTGTTTTTAGTGATGATATAAAAGAATATACGCGTGAAGTAATTAAGGAAAATGATTGCCATTATGATATTTCCTATATCTCAATTCCGATATTAAAACAAGGAATAAAAGAAAAGTGGCCTTTTTTAGTTAATTCACTAAAATCTTATCAAGTATTATATCATAAAGATAATCAAGTTTTAGACTTATTAAAGGTAATAAATTGTCTAAAACCAGAAAAATTAAATCAAGAAGATATAAATTATTACCGGTTTTTTATTAATGAGGAATTAGAGGCTTTAAATAGGCGTTTAATGCAACCAGAAAGTTGTTTTTTATGTTATAGTTTATTTAAAGAAACTTTAATTATCTTTTATAAATTAAACCAATTATTTATTCCTAAAGCTAAGAAAATAATTGCAGGCATAAGTAAAATTGATGATAAATTAGCAGAAATGTGTTATGATTTTATCCTAGAAAATATTATTGAACGAAAAGTGGCTATTTTAAATCAAATAATTGATTATGTTTTTAAACCATTTGGAGGCCGCTTAACAGAGTGGAAAAAAGGGAAATTTCCGTTAAAATAATATAGAAAAGAGGTTATAAAATGGATAAAGTAAGAATTGAGAAAGCAGTAAGGGAGATTCTAATCGCGATTGGTGAAGATCCTGATCGTGAAGGTTTATTAAACACTCCTAAAAGGATCGCTAATATGTATGAGGAGATTTTTTCGGGAATTAATGAGAACCCGGGTGAACATCTACAAATCTTTTTTCAAGAAGAAAAACACGAGGAATTAGTGCTAGTTAAGGATATCCCATTTTATTCAATGTGTGAGCATCACTTTGTTCCCTTCTTTGGAAAAGTTCATGTAGGTTATTTACCTAAAGATGGCAAGTTAACAGGGCTAAGTAAACTTGCACGTGTCGTAGAAACAGTCGCAAAAAGACCACAATTGCAGGAAAGAATAACTACAACTGTGGCAGAAACGATTATGAAAGAACTTGAGCCATATGGGGTAATTGTCGTTGTTGAAGCTGAGCATATGTGTATGACAATGCGGGGTGTTAAAAAGCCAGGATCTAAAACGGTTACAAGTGCAGTAAGAGGTTTGTTTAACCGTGATGCTAAAGCACGCGCTGAGGCAATTGCCTTAATCAATTTTCGGTAGGTGAAAATATGCGTTCAATTAATTATCAACTTCATCGTAATGTGGATTTACAATGTGGAAAATACCATCTAGCTTTAGGCAAGAAAACATATATTATGGGTATTTTAAATGTCACACCTGATTCATTTTCAGATGGTGGAAACTATATTGATATTGATAAGGCTGTAGAACATGCCAAAAAAATGGTTGCCGCTGGTGCTGATATTATTGATATTGGGGGAGAGTCGACAAGACCAGGGCATACGATAATTAGTGAAACAGAAGAAATAAAGCGTTTATTACCCGTAATTGAAAGATTAACGAATGAAATAAATGTCCCCATATCAGTTGACACATATAAGGCAAATGTGGCAGAAATGGCATTAGAAAGAGGTGCACATCTAATTAATGATATTTGGGGTTTACAAAAGGATCAAAAGCTTGCTCAAGTAGTCGCTAAGTTTAATGTTCCTGTCATTATTATGCATAATCAAGATGGTACTGACTACTACGGGGATATTATCGAAGCGATGTGTTTATTTTTTCAAAAATCGATAAAAATAGCTTTAAATGCTGGTATAGATAGTGATAATCTTATTCTTGACCCTGGGATTGGATTTGGTAAGACGACTAAACATAATCTCATTGTGATGAGTAGACTAGGGGAATTAAATGATTTGGGGTATCCATTACTACTTGGAACTTCTCGGAAGTCATTAATTGGGAAGACCCTGGATTTACCAACTACGGAGCGCTTAGAGGGGACACTAGCAACAACAACAATGGGAATAATCCAAGGAGTTGATATTGTTAGAGTCCATGATGTCTTAGAAAATTATCGGGTTGCAAAATTAACTGATATGATTGTAAGAGGTGGATTTGATGGATAAAATTATCCTTAAAAATATGGAATTTTATGGGTACCATGGAGTAATCCCAGAAGAAAATAAATTAGGTCAAAAGTTTATTGTTGATATCGAGTTATATTTATCCCTAGATAATATATCTGATAATGTTAATAATTCGATTAATTATGCAGAGGTGTATAATGATGTTAAGACGATTATGGAAAATAAAACTTATAAATTAATCGAAACCTGTGCTGAGGAATGTGCAAGTATTATTTTAAAGAAATATCCCAAAACAGATGAAATTGTGATAACTGTTAAAAAACCTCAAGCACCAGTTAATGGTAAATATGACTATTTTGGGGTAGAAATTAGGAGAAAAAGAAATGAGTAAAGCCTATCTCGGTTTGGGTAGTAATTTAAATGATAAAATGGATAATTTAATTAAAGCTAGGATTTTAATTAATGATCATGAAAAGATTGAAGTAACAAAAGTATCATCATATTATGAAACTTCGCCTGTAGGTTATTTAGCACAAGCTAATTTTATTAATCAAGTGATTGAAATAAATACTGATTTAACCCCAAATGAACTACTTACATATTGTCAAGATATCGAAAACAAATTAAAACGGATAAGAACAGTCCGCTTTGGGCCCCGGACAATTGATATTGATATTTTACTATATGATGATCTCGTTATTGATGAAAAGAACTTATCTATCCCTCATCCGAGAATGTTAGAGCGAAAGTTTGTTTTAATTCCCTTAGCTGAAATAAATGATAAATTAATAATTAATCACCAACCACTAGCTATATTTATCCAAATGTTAAATAAAAATAATGATTATATAAGAAAAATACCTAAAGAAATTTAGGTATTTTTTTATCAAGACACAGCTAAAAATAGTAGTCATAATAATTATCTGCGGTAATAAAATGTACTATTGGATTAGAGGTGATAATAATGAATGACAAATTTTATCAAAAATCAATGTTGTTAATCTTTACTAATATTACGACAGGTATATTAGGTTTTTTATTTTCAGTAATTTTAACAAGGAAAATCGGTGCGGAAGGAACAGGATTATTTAGTCTAATATCACCTATTAGCAATTTATTACTTAGTGTTTTATCAGGTGGCTTATTACTTGCTGTTTCAAAGGTTATAAGTGAGTATTATGTAAAAATGCATTTTACTAACATGCATAAAAGTATTAAAACAACAATTATTTTTAATTTTATTATTTCAGTAATCGTAATCATGGTTGTGTTTTTATGTTCTAATGCGATTAGTAAATATATTATTAAAGATTTAAGGATTTTATCAGCTTTACGGTTTCTATTAGTCTCGATAATTTTTATGACTGTTTCAAATACTTATAAAGGTTACTTTTATGGAACTAAAAATGTATTTATTCCGGCATTTATTGATGTAATTGAAAAGTTTATTCGCATAATCTTTTTATTAATTCTTTTTAAACAACTAGACACTTCTTCCATAGAAACAAATATCACTATTTGTTATTTTGTCTTTTTTATTGGTGAAGTAATCTCATTTATACTATTATATATTTATTATAAAATCGATAAGAAAGCTCAACATAAAACTAAAGAAAAAGTCGATGATGGGTTACAACTATTGTATAATGTGTACCGAATATCATTTCCGTTAATGTTTGCGGAATTAATATCAGCTTCATTTCATACTATCCAAACTTTAATATTGCCTAGGCGCTTAGTAATAGCGGGATTAACTTATCCTGAAGCGCTCACTTTAATTGGCAGGTTTATAGGGATGTCAATGCAAATTGTGTTTTTCCCGATTATTATTATTTTCTCGATTTCGACGCTTTTGATTCCTGATTTAGCTAGTAATGTAGCTAAAGGTGATATATATACTGTAGAAAAAAGAATAACCCAAGTATTAAGAATCACTTTTTTGTTAGGCCTAGTAGTATTTGTGATCGGTTTATCACTGGGGGAAAAACTAGGGCTTCTGATCTTTAAAGAACAAAACTTAGGTAGATACATTCATTTTTTCGCATTTTCAGCGCCACTTCTATATTTATCACAAGTTTGTCGCAGTATCTTAAATGGTTTAGGAAAACAAAGAGTAATTTTTCGTTATTCTGCGTTGTTTTCGGTACTACAAATATTATTGCTTTATACATTGGTCGCAATCCCAAGCATTAATATTTATGGTTTTGGGATAACCTTTTTAATCACTGTGTTTTTATCACTACTAATTTATTTAAAAGAAATCCAAAAGGTTGTTAGCATAAAATTATAAGTAATACAATAATGCAAAAACCAATAATAATCATCCCAAAAGGTTGCAAAAACCAAGGCCTGTAAGCTAATCTTCTACTACAACAAAACGGGCGATAAGGATATCCATACCAAGGTCTAAATCTTCGATAATAATTATATCTATGATAAACACCAGTTCTTCTAAAACGCCACATAAAATCACCTCTATTTTAATATATGGTTATTAAGTTATTGTACTTGTGTTTATAACAGGTTTTGGAAAACTAAATTTTAGGGTAAGGGGCTGTTAGATAATTAGGTTTTATAAATAAGTTGATTGCCTAAGTTAAAAGCCCTTGATTCACATTTGGTGTATATTCAAGAGCTTTTATTATTAATCCATAAAAATAAGTACACTGAAAAAGAACCCTAAAAATTATTTGATTTAAGGGTTCTTTTTTGTATTTGCTTTTCTTTATATTTGGTAAGTTCATCTGTCATGAAACGATGATATTTGTTTATATTTCTTTCAAACACATAAACCATAGTTTCTTTATATACTCTTAGGGGCTGTTTTAGATTTTCCGACAGCCACCTGATTAATTAGAAGAAACCTAGGAATATACCAAAGGCTGCGCCTTGGACAAAGCTTTGAAAAAAGAAATTAGGGGCACAAAACTCAGGCCTTCTGGACCGAGGAAAACAACAAAATACCGGTTTACATACAAAGCATGGAAATACGTTCCTACATCTACACAATTTACATCACCTCCAAGAAAAATAGCTATAATAATATATGTTAAGCTTAATTAGAAAGGATGTATCAAATACTAATTAAGATTAAATTCATCTTATATATCATGGACATTAATTGACTAATGTGTGTTAATAATCTATAATTTAATTTATCTGCTGAAATAAGGTGTTATGATGATAAATCAAAAGTCTGTAAAAAGTGTTGAAAGTAAAAAATTAAATAAAAATTTTGGTTTTATCGATGAGGAGTATAATTTAGCTAATATTCCTGGTTTAATCTTAAATAACTTTGGGATTAAAAGTAACAAAAAACTACCACTTGATGTGATAGGTAACGATAATCATCAATTTAATAAAGTTGTTTTATTTGTAATCGATTCTTTTGGTTATAATGTTTTTGAAAAGTATTATCAAGAATCCACTTTTCTTACAAAAATGTATCATGAAGGAATTGTGTCTAAATTAACAACCCAATTTCCTTCAACAACAAGTTCAAACATTACCACATTACATTCAGGAGAACCAATAGGTCAAACAGGAGTTAGTGAGTGGTTTTATTATGAACCTGTAATTGATAATATTTTTAGTCCCTTAATATATAAACAAGCTAAATGCCATGAAGTGTTAGAAATAAAACCAGAAAAGCTATTACCTAATCTTAATCTTTATTCACAACTGAAAGTTAAATCATATGTTTTTCAATATCAGTTGTTCAATGAAGGCCCTTTTTCTCACTTTATGAATCGGGGTAGCGAGGCGAGAAGTTTTACTAATTATGTTGAAGGTCTTAAAGATTTAAGTTCTGTTTTAAATAAACCTGAAAGTGCTTATTGTTATTTCTACATTGCTGAATTTGATGATATTACACATAAAAATGGGCCAGATTCTGTTGAAGCAATATCATGTCTTTTTGATATTTTTAAGGCGTTAGATGATTTCTTTGTGGCGATTGAAAATGCTAAACTTCAAGATACTTTGTTTTTATTAACCGCGGACCATGGTCATACGACAGTTAAAAAGGAGCAAGCAATTTATCTAAATCAGGTATTCCCTGAAATCCTTCCTTATTTAAAAAGAAATAAGGCAGGTAGTATTATGGCACCAGCAGGTTCATTTCGGGATATGTTTCTTTATGTTGAGGAAGATTACCTAGATTGGGTGTTGGAATTTTTAAGGGATAAATTAAAGGGTAAAGCAGAGGTGTATAAAGTTAAAGACTTAATCGATAAAGGCTTATTTGGTGCCAATATTTCTAATCGTTTCTTAGAACGGATCGGTAATTTAGTTATTTTAGCATATCCGGATGAGGCAATATGGTGGTATGAAGAAAATTTCTTTATTGTGAAACATCAAGGTATGCATGGCGGATTAACTAAAAAAGAGATGGAGATTCCATTTCTCGCCTATCCTTATAAAATGCTTAAGTAATAAACAATCCACTATTACTTGATTTCAAGGTTGCTTTAATGAGATAGATTGAACCGATTGTGGAGAATATCCTACTTGTTAGTAAGTCCTCAACTGCACTAAGATTAAGTGGGGTTGTAGTTTTATTAGCTTTTAAGTTATCATATTCTTTTTTCGCTGCTGCTAGGTTAATAAATTCACCACAAGCAGCAAAAAAGACCGCAATTGTTAATATTTTTTCGGGTACTTTATTAGTGATACGTCCTAGATAATTAGACTTAATTGCGAGAATTGAGCCCATTAATGAGAAAAAGGAACTCAAATCATCAAGATTACGAAGTTCTTGTTCTAAGTTCTCCATTGTCTCACTCCATTATAAAACTTTAGTTATAACATAATATGATTAATTATCGCATTTGTACTGTATAAACGATAATATATTGACTAAAAATAACGTATATTAATAATTTTATCTGCATATCATAAGATGAAATATCATATTTATTTCCAAAAAAGTGAGAATATGATATAGTAATATTGTATTATAAGTTAATGAAAGGAATGATGTTTTTGAAGGGTTATGTAGATAAAGATACATGTATAGGATGTGGATTATGCCCTGAAATTTGCCCAAAAATATTTAGAATGGACGATGATGGGCTTGCGATTGCTGAAGACATCGAAATACCAGATGATGTATTAGCAGATGCTAAAGAAGCAGAAGAATCTTGTCCTGTAGCAGCAATTACTGTAGATGAAATGTAAAGTAGCGGAAACGCTACTTTTTTATGTCCTGATAAGGTGAAAATATTGAAAAAGATTGGTAATTTATGAGAAATATTGTAAAATAGAATTATCGATGTATCTGGGAAGGTGTAATTATGAGTAAGATTCGTAAAAAGAGTATAAAAAAGGAATTTAAAACAACATTTATTATTATTCTTGTCTTTTTTTGTCTTGCGATAATAAGTTTTCAATTATTTATGAGTTATCATAATGAAGAAAATGGTTATGCGTCATTATTTCAAATCCTATCCTTTATTTCTATCGGACTAATAATTGTTTATAGTTTTTATTTTTTGGTTAGGGTGTATTTACTTGTAATCAAACCAATTATCAATGGACAAATTGTTGTTACGAAAATTAGTAATGGTGAACGAGATCTTAGACTTGATTATCAACACGATAATGAAGTAGCTGATTTGGTAAACAGTTTTAACCGTTTTATTGATCTTTCCCAAAAGAGCATTAGTATCATCGAGGAGCAATATAGTCGTTTAAAATTATACTCTGATATTGGTGAAATTAATTATGTCGAGTGTAATTATGATGAGGATTTTATCAAAATTTTTTATAGTAAAAAATTTATTAAAAAATATCAGCTTGAAACACCAATTATTACATATTCTGTCGCTGATTATGTTTCTCTTATTCATCCTGATGATCAAAATGCTTTTTATGACCAGATCCAAGCAATCTTAAAAATGGAAGGTTTAGAATATAAATTAGATTACCGCGTTAAATATCCTCACGCAAGCAATTATTGTTATGTTTCAACGCTAGGACAAACTCAAAAGGATAAGGTACTTACTTTTATGGGAGTTCAAGTTGATATCACTTATTTAAAAGCGATTCAAGAAAGATTACAAAAACAAGAAGAACAATACCGCTTAATTGTTGAGAATTCCACCGACCTAATCACAAAAATGAGCCCTGATGGAAAAATGTTGTTTACCAGCAAAGCTTTTAAAGATTTATTTAAAAATGAGAATAGTTATGTTAATGACTATGATAAAATGCTTAAAGTGACAAATGAAAAGTGGCTTGAAAATGTGTTAAAACCACCTTATTCTACCCAAGAAGTAATTCTAATCGAAACACCCTTGGGAGGAAAATGGATATCATGGAACAATGACGCCATTTTAGATAATAATAATGAAGTCCAATATATTGTATCTGTTGGGCATGATATTACCGAATTAAAACGGATAAATGATAAATTAAAGTTTGATTCTGAACATGATGTATTAACAGGTCTACTTAATCGGCGTGGGATAATTAATGCTTTAGCTCAAAATGAGCATATTACTACTTTAGCAGCTTTTTTTATCGAACTGAATAATTTTAAAAATATTAATGATTTATATGGACATAATGTAGGTGATGAATTAATTAAGTTATTCGCTAAAGACTTATTATCATTTGAAGCGTATGGTTGTCTTATTGGAAGATTATCTGGTGATGAATTTTTAGTATTTGTACCTAATTTTGAAAGTTGTGAATCATTAAACTTTTTAATTAATTATTTAGGTAAATATGTAAATAAATCATATCGCTTAAATCACAATGATATATATTTATCATCAAGTATTGGTTATGCAATATATCCTGATGATACTGATGATTTTGATAAATTAATTTCTTTTGCTGACATTGCCATGTATGAAAGTAAAATTTTGCGCTCAAATAAATGCCTCCGTTTTACAAAAGAAATGTATGATTTTGTTAATCGAAAAGTTGCAATCCTAAATGATTTAAAATTAGCAATTGAAAAACAGGAATTTGATGTTTATTTTCAAGAAATTATAAATGTTAAGACAAATGAAATTGCATTTGTAGAGGCATTAGTAAGATGGAATAGTAATCGTGGTATTATTATGCCTGGTGATTTTCTCCCTATTGCCGAGGAGTCAGGGTTAATACAGTATATTGATTTAATCGTAATCGAAAAATCATTTTCTATTTTTCAAAAAATAAAATCAGAAACAAAGTATCTAAATACAAAATTGACTGTTAATATCTCACCAATCTTATTACTTAATACAAATTTTCCTGAACGGTTAAATGTCTTGGCAGCTGATTACGGGCTTAGTAAGGCTGATATTTGTGTAGAAATTAATGAAAATACTTTTGTCAATAATAAAGAACAATCTCGGTCACAAATTAAAAGCTTACGGGAACTAGGGTTTATCGTTGCTTTAGATGATTTTGGTCGTGAATATTCATCATTATCTATTTTAAATAAAGTTGATTTTGATATCATTAAATTGGATCGTTTATTTATTATTAATTTAGATATGAAATTAAATATTGAAATTATTAATATGGTAAATAAAATCGCGCAGTTAACGAATAATCTTGTTATTGTCGAGGGTGTTGAAACGGAAGAACAAAAAGATATCTTACTTAAGCTAGGATGTTTCCTAATGCAAGGATTTTTATTTTCGAAGCCTGCAAAGATTTTAATTGCGGAAAAGGTTAGTTAAGGTTATAAAAATAACCTTTTTTTTATTTGAGTCTAAATTCGACATAATTTTAAATTGTTATTATATATAATGGTTATAAGGAGTGACGATGATGCTAAAAGAAATAATAGAGATTATAGAATTAACACTAGATGAAGATAAACGAATACTTTCACCCAGAGCTATTTTTAATGAAAACTATTTATTAAACTTAGTAATGTATTGGTTTATGAGACAAGATCATTTTATCGTTAATTCTGACTCGGATAGAAAAATATGTAAAGCATTTCAGTTAATTGGTGATGATGCTAGGTGTTATAATCAGGCTACTTTAGAAACACCGTTTAAAGTAAGAAATAAAGGTGAAAAAGACCCTTTAGCTGAAGCAAGTCCAACTGTAAGTGCTGTTGTTGGTCATTTTAAAGTTTTATACGGGAAGAAAAAAGAACGGATTACTTTACTTCCTGAAGCTAATCAATTTATCATTATTGAAACAACATTAAATAAAGCTTTAAATAAAGGAACACGAAAATTTAAAAATTATAATCAAGTAGCCCGTAATATAAGTTGCATGATCCAAACAATAAGTCATTTAGATAATATCTTTCTTGATCATTTGGGATTATATGTGGTTGCTCCCAAAAAAATGCTACAACAAGAATCATTTAAAACCTTCACGTATAAACAAAGTATTGATGAGTTAATTAAAAAACGTGTCGAAGATTATGGAGAAGATCAAGAAAAAAAAGCGTTTCTTGAGATATTTAATAAAATTTTTCAACGCATTGAAGTTGATTGTATATCATACGAGGATATCTTACGTTTTATTAAAAAGAATGATAATGATTACAGTGAAATGATTAATAACTTTTATAAAGTATGTTTACGATATCATGGTTTATAATTACACTTTTTTATTATTTTTAAGTATTAATTAATCCTAATTGGAAAATAATACTAAGGAAAATAATGGAAAGGAGTGATTTTATGAATCAAGAATTAGTAAATTTACTTAATTTAGAAGTTGCTAATTTTACGGTAATGTATACTAAATTACATAATTTTCATTGGTTTATTAAAGGTCGTCATTTTTTTCAACTCCATGAAAAATTTGAAGCATTGTATGATGAAATTACTTTGTTGTTAGATGAAACTGCTGAAAGAATATTAATGATTGGCGAAAAACCCTTGGCGACATTAAATGCTTGCCTTGAAAAAACAACGATTAAAGAAGTAGATGCAGATTATTCAGAAACAGAGATGATTAATGAGCTAATTGATGATTATGAGACAATTAATCAAGAAGTAACTAAAGGTATTGCTTTAGCTAATAATGTAAGTGATGATGTTACAGCTGATTTGCTTGTTCAGATTAAGAGTAAATTTGATAAACATTTATGGATGCTAAAGTCATTTATTTAAAAGACTGAGGTCACGTTAAGTGACCTTTAACATTTTGTTTTCCTTTTTAAATAAACATGATATAATTAATGTACCTTAATTATTTATATGGAGGTTAAATTATGCGTTTTATGAAAAAAATGATTATTTTACTAGTGATAATTATTATTGGTTTACCACTTGCTATTGTAGGTGCTGCATTGATAAAAGATGCTACTCCTCCAGCTTATTTAGAAGATGTAGATGTGACAAATTATAAACCAGAAGCGACAATTTTAAATGAACTAGATAAATATATGATGCAATTTTTATTAGGAGACCAAAATTTGATTTTTGAAGAAGCAAAAGTCAATGAACTAATTTATGCTCAATTTAAAGGTTTTAAAGATAATAATGGTATCAGGGCATTATGGGTTCAATTTGAAGAAGAGGAACTTACCTTATATACGATTTTAAGTTACAGTAATATTAATACGACAGTGACGATGAGAGTTGATGTTGAACAGGAAAATAACAGCACAAAGATTACTTTAGATACTTTTAAGGTAGGAAAAATGCCAATTCCTAAATTTGCATTTAAGACTATCTTAAGAAAGTTTGGCGACGAAATTATTGGTGATTATAAATATGGTGAAATAAATGAAGATGAATTATATATTACGATATTTAATGATGTAATGCAAGAACAGATAAATAAACAAGTAAATAATAATTTTATTGTTTTTGATTATATTACTTTTTCAAAAGGCCAGTTTATGATTAAATGTAATTTTAATCCAGATAATGCACAAGGACTAGCCCTACAAAATACCATCAATGAACTAAAGAGTGTAATCGAGGATAATGATAAATTATTAAATAAATTAAATGGCACTGATACCGAACCAGGAATATTGGACGAAAGTAATCCAGCCGAAAAAGCTTTAGGTGATGATTTAGTAGCACTTCAACAAAAAATAACTGATATTAGTTCTATTACTCAAGATGATATTGAGTTAATTGAATCAATACAAGAAAATTATCAAAATATCTCACCTGATAAGCAACAAGAAATTGCCGATATGATTAATAATAACTTCGATCTTGATACAAAAGCTGACTTTTCTTCGACGCTTGAGGCTTTAGGAATTGAAGGATACGATAATATATCTGATATCTTATTGGGAAAAACTAACACCGGTAATTAATACTGGTGTTTTTTAATCACAAAAACCTAGTATATTGTATATAATACAAAGATGAAAGGAGTCTTTTAATGGAAAACATTTATCCTTTACTAGGTGATAAGTTTCCGCAAATTAGTGTATCAACAACCCAAGGTATGAAAACAATACCTGATGATTATATCGGCAAATGGTTGGTGTTTTTTTCGCATCCCGGTGATTTTACTCCAGTTTGTACGACGGAGTTTATTGAATTTGCGATGCATATTGATAATTTTAATAACTTAAATACAGCTTTAATCGGTTTATCTATTGACCAAAATACTTCTCATATCAAATGGTTAGAATGGATTAAAATAAAAACGAAAATTGAAATTCCTTTTCCACTAATTGAAGACCCACTGGGTAATATTTCAAGAAAATTAGGGATGATTAGTCCAGCAAAAGGTTCGAATACCGTAAGAAGTGTATTTATCATTGATGATAAGGGAATAATCCGGAGTATTTTTATTTATCCTCAAGAAATAGGACGAAATATTAATGAAATAATTCGGACCATAAAAAGTTTACAATTATCTGATAATTATCAAGTGGTTATCCCTGCTAACTGGCCATATAATTCATTAATTGGTGATAAGGTATTACTTCGACCTCCAACAAATATTGATGATGCTAAAACGAGGATGGAAAAGGTGCAAATGGAGGGTTATACTTGTTATGATTGGTGGTTTTGTTTTAAAAGTTTATCATAATGAAAATTATCTTTTAACAGACTTTCACTTATTGCCTTGATTTCTTCTTGATACATTGTTTTAACTTGAGATAACTTCAATAATAATCCAAAATTTAACTTTGAATGTAATAATTCACATGTATATAGAATAAAAAATGGACAAAGTCCATTTTTTGGATTTAAAGAAGCTTTTCAAAATCACTAGGTGGTTTAGCAGTTATTGTGAAAGGCTTTAGTGTAAAGGGGTGAATTAATTCAATTTTATAGGCATGTAAAGCTTGCCGATTAATGAGTGGAGACGAGTTACCGTATAGGTTATCACCTAAAATTGGACAACCCAATGAATTTAGATGAACTCTGATTTGATGTGTTCTCCCTGTAAATAATTCAAGCTCAACGAGGGTATAATCTGGATAGTGTTTTATCACCTTGTAAAAGGTTTTAGCTATTAAACCTGTTTTCGAAATAAGATATTTTTTCCGATTATGTCGGTCTCTACCGATTTTTTTGTCAATATAGCCTTTTTCTTGAGGAAAATTACCTGTTGTTAAAGCTAAATAATACCTTTTAATTTTTTTTTCTGTTAACAAAAAATCATAGATATTGTGAATAAAATAGTTTTTAGCGAAGACAATAATTCCGGTAGTATCACGGTCTAAGCGATGTATATAACGGATACGATGATTTTGCTTTGTTTGCTTGTAGTAATGTGCAACACCATTAACTAAAGTATTTAATCCTGTTTTATTTTCAGGGTGAATTTCTATTTCTTTTTGCTTATTAATAACTAAACTAAAATCATCTTCATAGATAATGTTTAAAGGGATAGTTTGAGGGATAAAATCAATTGCTTCATCAATAAAAAGTGGTAATTTAATTTTATCATTAGGTTGTAACACAATCTTAAAATTTTGTTTAATGTTTTTATCATTTATGTATACGTCATGACTCATTCGTAATTTATGTATGTTTTTCTTTGATAGATAAAAATAACCTAAAAAGTCTATTAGAGAAACATGTGCATGTTCCTCATCAAGGGTTATTTCAGCATAATGCCCAGCTTTTTTATATTCCATAATTTCACCTGTATTTATTAATAGTTTTAGTTTATCATATAAAAATAGGAAGATAAATATATTTTATTAAGGAGTGGAAAATGTTAATTAATTTTAGAGATATTAATTATGATGAGTTTATTCATTTAGTACTAACCTATGGAGTAAAAATTATCTTTACTTTAATCGTTTTAATTATTGGTTTAAAACTGATTAAATGGTTTACAACGAGGCTCAATAATAGACTTGATAAATCAAAAATTGATCCATCATTAAAATCATTTGTGACACCATTAATTAGTGTTGTGTTAAAAATATTATTACTAATTAGTATTATTAGTATGTTTGGTGTCGAAATGACATCGTTTGTGGCGATACTAGCATCCTTTGGCTTTGCTTTAGGTCTAGCATTACAAGGAAGTTTATCAAATTTTGCTGGTGGGATATTAATATTGATATTAAAACCATATCGCGTCGGTGATTTTATAGAAGCAGGTGACCATAGTGGGACGGTAAAAGACATTCAAATTTTTTATACTTATTTAGCAACTACGGATAATAAGAAAGTAGTTATTCCTAATTCTATTATGGCTAACTCGAGTTTAATAAATTATTCAACCTATAAAACAAGGCGTTTAGAAATTAAGCTATTTTGTAGCTATAATAATAATCTTTATAAGGTTAAAGAAATTATTGAAAATTTACTAATGGATCATGAGAAAATTCTTAAGGATCCTAAACCCAATGTCTTATTTCAAGAATTAAGTAATAATTCAGTAAACTTTGTTGTTAGAGGTTGGGTTCAAGCGTCTGATTACTGGAACTTATATAATGAACTCATCCTTTTAATCAAAAATTTATTTGATAAAGAAGAAATTATGATTCCACATCAACAAATCGATGTTCATTTACAAGAAAAAAGTACCTCATAAGGGAGGCCACTGAAAAAGTCTCAATATAGGACTCATAAAAAAACTGTTGACATCTATAATTTGTCGACAGTTTTTCTTTTTTTATATTATTATAAGATATCAATATTATGTAGA
>CALFRW010000030.1 GCA_937919135.1 uncultured Haloplasmataceae bacterium | reverse complement strand
CGATATTATTTTGATTATAACCTAACAGTTTGGAGAATATTGTAGAAACTTGTCGGATATTAAAAAAGTTACAAATTGTTTATTATACAATTGTAACCTTATAATTACTTACTATCCTTTTTATAATCACATTTTTTATTCTCACAGATAATGTTATCGCCATTATTAGTTAAAATATTACCACAGTTTGGACATACTTCATTTATTGGCATATGGGTAACAATATTTTTACATTTTGGGTAATTACTACATGCATAAAATTTTCTACCCCTTAATTTACCCTTTTTCGCAATCCTTTCCACAAAATGACCTTCATGACATTTAGGACATTCAATATCTAACGAGATTAGATTTTGTTCTGCTTCATTATTCTTTTTTATGAATTTACAATCAGGATACCCGCTACAACCAATAAATTCACCGTATCGTCCATGACGAATAACTAGTTGTTTACCACATTCTGGACAATATTCATCAACATATTTAGGGGGTAATTTTTCCATATTTTGATTAGCATACTCAACCATTGGAATAAAATAATCATAAAATTGGCGTAGTTCATCGTACCAAACTTTTTCACCATTAGCAATATCATCTAATGTTTCTTCCATATCCCTAGTGTAATTTACATTTATAATGTCTTTAAAATACTCTTGTAATTTATCACTCGTTATTATACCTTGTTCTGTTGGATAAAACTTCTTATCCTGGATAGTAACATAATGACGCATTTTTAATGTTTCCATTGTTTGAGCATATGTTGATGGTCTTCCTATACCAAGGTCTTCCATCTCTTTAATTAACCTAGCTTCAGTATATCTACTAGGTGGTTGGGTAAAATGTTGATTAGCTTTGATTTCAACTAAATCAAGAACTTCTGCTTTATCAATATTTGGTAATAAATTATTTTTTGTATCATCATATTCCTTATATACTTTTAAATAGCCATCAAAAACAATTTCTTGACCAAAAGCTTTTAGTTGATAATTATTATTATCAATCACAATTGTAGTATGATTAAGTTTTGCTGCTGAAGTTAAAGATGCAAGAGCCCTATAATATATTAACCGATAGAGCTTGTATAAATCTGATGTTAAATATTTCTTTAACGATTCAGGTGTATTATTTATATCTGTTGGGCGAATTGCCTCATGCGCATCTTGAGCATTTTTATTTATTTTAAATTTCGGATTATCATTAACATATTTTTCTCCGTATTTGTTAGTAACAAACGTTTTAACACTTTTTATAAAATCATCAGCATATCTGACGGAATCAGTACGCATATATGTAATTAGTCCTATTGGACTCCCATTAACTTCAATACCTTCATATAATTTTTGTGCCAAACTCATTGTTTTTCTCGCATTGAAATTTAGTTTATTTGATGCTTCTTGTTGTAATGTTGAAGTTATAAATGGTTGTTTAGGGTATTTATTTTTAAGTTTTTTATCAACATTAACAACCACATATTCTTTATTTAATGCTGATAAAATCTTATTAGCTTCTTGAACGGTATTAATTTCAATTTTTTCATTATTATGTGCATATAAATTAGCATCAAAGATGATATTATCCTTTTCAAACTTGGCATCAATGGTATAATATTCCTTAACCACAAATGCTGTAATCTCTTTTTCTCTGTCAACAATTAATTTTAAAGCAACAGATTGAACCCTTCCTGCTGATTTAGACCTTATTTTATGTTGTAATAATTTCGATAATTTAAAGCCAATAATCCGATCAAGTATTCTTCTTGATTCTTGCGACTTAACCAAATCATGATTTATTTTTCGCGGGTTTTTAATCGCATTTACAATCGCATTTTTTGTTATTTCATGAAAAACAACACGATGAACTTTTTTATCTTTTTCAGTGTCTAATTTTAGCGCATCATATAAATGCCAACTAATAGCCTCACCTTCACGGTCAGGGTCAGTAGCTAAAAATATTTCATCTACATTATTAGCAGCTTTTTTAATTTCATTAATAACCTTTTTCTTACCAGAAATAACAACATATTTAGGAGAAAAATTGTTTTCAACATCCACACCTAAACCTCCAGGCCCTGATTTAGCAAGGTCACGGATATGACCTACACTAGATAAGACATGATAATCACTACCTAAATATTTACCTATCGTATTTGCCTTCGCTGGCGATTCAACAATAATTAATTTCTTCTTCATTTACTTCACCTAGTATTCTAATAATTTTATCATTTATATATTATGAGAGATATTAAAAAAATTTGCAAGTATTAATACTTAATATTTTCAAAAATATCATAAATATTCGTGACAAGAACTGCTCCTTGTTTAATTAAGTTATTAGTACCAACACTATTTTCAGCATATATATGATTAGGAATAACGAAAATATCTCTCCCTTGATCTAAAGCATAATCACAAGTAATTAGTGTTCCACTTCTCTCTTTCGCTTCAATCACTAAGACTCCATCTGATAATGCACTCACGATTCGGTTACGAAAGGGAAAATGGGTTTTTCTTGCATAGGCGTAAGGAGGATATTCACTTATTAATAAGTGGTTATTCCCTATTTCAACCGCAAGACTTTGGTGTTCTTTAGGATAAATTTGCTTAATACCAGAACCTAATACAGCTATCGTATAACCATTAGCTTTAAGACATGTTTTATGAGCAATGGTATCAATCCCATAAGCTAACCCACTAATAATATGAATATGATGTCTTACTAGTCTAGTTACAAATGCTTCAGTTACATTCTTACCATAATTAGAATAGTCTCTAGCACCAATAACTGCGATAATTTTCTCCTTTAATAACGACAAATTACCTTGATAGAACAACACTAGTGGTGGCATATAGATATTGGTTAGTTTTTCAGGGTATAAATCATCTAAAATCGTAAGATATTCAATATTATTATTTTTAAGTTCTTGTTTTATCCTTACAATATCTAGTTTATCATATTGTGAATATTTCTTGCCTAATAAGGTCTTTAAACTAGCTTTATTAATACTTTTTACAATCTGATAAATCTCATTTATCTCAATATCTAAATAATGAAGTTTAAGTAAAGTATCTTTCATCTAATCACCTCATTATTTATATACGCTAAATTTATTCGAAATTAAATAAGGTAATAGTTTTTTGAGTAAGATATTTTACTGGTTCAAAACTTTGACGATGAAGTGGCGTTGCCCCATATTTTTTCAATGCTTCGAGATGTTCTTTAGTACCATACCCTTTATTTTTTTCAAAATGATATTCTGGATATTTCTTCGCCATCTCTATCATATATTTATCCCTTGTTACTTTAGCTAGGATACTTGCAGCTGCGATAGAAACACTTTTAGTATCTCCTTTTATAATACTAGTTTGAGGAATATCTATATCAATCCTCATCGCATCTATTAACAAATGTCCTGGTTTTACTTTTAAATTTGCGACGGATTTTAACATCGCTATTTTTGTACACTCAAAAATATTATATTTATCTATATCACATACATCTACAATTCCAACACCATAACTGACCGCATTCTTTATTATTTCTTCATAATAAACTCCACGTTTTTTTTCAGATAATTTTTTTGAATCATCTAAGCCCAACAAATAATAATTATGGGGTAAAATAACACAACTAGCAACAACAGGACCAGCTAGCGGCCCTCTACCTGCTTCGTCGATACCAGCGACATGCTTTACTTTCAAATTTAACAATTCATTTTCATAAGTACTCATTTCAAGATACTTACGATAATAATCAGATTCAGATTTTTGCTTATTATTATTTGTTTTAACTGCGGATATTAATGCATCATCCATTCTCTTCATCCTATCTCTAAATATATTTCACATTATAACACATGTGTTTTAATGTGTAAAATATATTTAATATTATTTTAATTTGGTCATATAATATTATTGAAAATAATGGTATAATATTATTAATTTAGTATTATATTTTAAGAGAAAGGTTTGGTTATATGAGTAAAGAGAAGTTTATTATCGAATTACGGAAACGATTATCTTTACTAGAAGTTGAAGAAAGAGATAATATTATTGAAGAATATTTAAGTTATGTTAATCAAAAGATTTATGAAGGAATTAGCGAGGAAGAAGCAATTGAACAATTAGGCGACGTTAATAAGATTGCTGAAAAAATCTTGAAAAGCCATAAAATATCTGATAAATATATTAAATTATTTATCGGTAAAGAAAAAGTTATCGATGAAATTAATGACTTTGTAAACAAATTAACCGATGTTTCAAGTGCTGTATTCTCTAAAATTGAAAGTTCAATCTCTGACTTTGCTAGAACAACAGGTCATTTCGCAAAAAATATCTATAAAGAATCAAAGAAATTTGGCGAAGAAAAATTCAACGATGTTAAAAACTTTGTGAAAAAACATGTTAATGAAGACGAAGCACAAGATGATGATATTGATGATGATGATGAAATTTATGAAGAAATTTAGTTTATAAAAAGACCAACTTGCCTAGGTTGGTCTTTTTATTAATCCACAAATAAAGTTTGTTCAAGATTTAAATGATGAACAAAATCTTTAATATCAGTTAATTGATTTCGATACTTTTTAATAATGCTGATATCAAGTTCACGAAACATTTTAAGATCAAAAGTATCTTCTTTTGTATTAATCGCAATATATAAATGATTATTTATAAATGAAAAGGTTATTCTATCTTGATATTTTCTATCTAACTCATATAATTTTTCCATAAAATGAGGCGTTAGAATATAAAAAGCTTCGTGTTCATTATCAGAGTAGACGCTTAATTCAGAATTAAATTTAACTGATTCTGTTTTAATTCTGTTCCAACCAAAAAGTTTATTAAAAAAACTTGGTTGATTAATGATGATATTTGATTTAAAACGTTTATTAAATTCAAATTTATACACTCTACCTAAAAATACAGTGACAACAGTTGTAGATTTACCAGTACTTCTAACATCTTGTAGTTTTACATCAGCGGCTTGAAACTTTACTCCTTCATACTCACCTGTCATTAAATCTTCTGAAAAATAGCGATCTTGTTTTGATAATACTTTAGAATTATAAATTTCTTCCTTATCAAAGCCTTTTTCAACTTCATATTTACAACCAGGATAAATCTTTTGAATTTCTTCAGCTAAATATTTAGCCTTAAATTCGTTACTTAACTTTTTGAAATTATTTGTTGAGAACCCTGCTAAAACAATACCACCAATAAATCCTAAAGCAACAAAAATTAATAATGAAGGACTACCCATACCAGCAGGTATCCACATTACAAAACATATACCCGTTATAACATAACCCATAATAGCACTAAATTCATAATTACTTTTTTTCTGTTGATAATATTCTATTGTTTTTTTGTCCATCACTTTACCCTCCAAATCATGATAATTATAACAGATTTATTTTCTTGTGCCAATCATTTTAAACTACTCTCAATAAAAAACGAATTAGTTTGGTTTATATTATAAATTTATTTTTTTGAACCCATCCTTATTCTTGGGTCAATAACACAATATAAAATGTCGACTGCTAACGAAAAAATCAAACTCAGAGCTGAATAAAAAGCACTAATCATTAAAACAACACTTGGATCAATATAGAGGACAAAAGAATCCATATTAGGAGTAACTAATGACCTAAGGAACCAACTTGCAACACCAGGAATTGAATATGCTCTCTCAACAAAAAATGAATTCATCATTACACTAACAAAAGTGGTAATAATTAGTGGCATAATCGGAATCAGGGAATTTCTTAGTCCATGTTTTACAACTAATTGTCTTTTATCTAACCCTTTTATTCTTGCTAAAACCATATATTGTGAATCAAGAGCTTCAGTCAGCTCACCTCGTGTCACCCGGGCAATTTCAGCAATTGGATATAATGAAAGTGCTATAATGGGAATTACATAAGCTAGACGTCTAGCATTAATAGGAGCGTTATTTGCAGGATAGATAGGAGGTAACCATCCTAATGAATAACCAAAAACAACCATTAGAAAAAATATTAAAATTAAACTATGCAATGAACTAAAAAGCATGATAATCCCGCTAATAAAGTTATCCATTAATTTATTTTTATTTGTTGCTGCGATAATTCCCAATAAAAGACCAAGTGGAGTATAAATCGCAAAGGCAACGAGATTTATTCTTAAAGTATAAGGCATTTTTAATAACAATGTCTCCCATACTGGTTCATTCTTTAAAGAAGTTCCCCAGTCCCACTTTGTAAAAATTCCTTTCAAATATTGAAAATAACTAACTACCATTGGCTCAAGATAATCACTCAATGGTACTCTAAACCAGATAGTGTTCATAACAAGCGCAATAATAAAATAAAGCAGTGTTATTATAAGTAATAAATTTACCATCGTCCAAAATGATCGTACAATAATGTAGCGTGTCATAATTCTACCTACCCTCATCCAATTTTACTAATCATATTTCAAATATTTAACCTTTTAGAGCCCACCCTTATTCTTGGGTCAATAATACAAGTTAAAATGTCAATTATTAACGAAAAAACTAAACTTAGCGCTGAATAAAAGGCACAAATCATTACAACAACGAAGGGATCGATCTTTAAGACGTAAGTGTCCAAATGCGGAACAACTAATGACTTAAGAAACCAATTTGCAAGGCCAGGAATTGCATATACCCTCTCAACAAAAAATGAATTCATCATTACGCTAACAAAGGTAGTAATGATAACCGGCATAATGGAAATCATCGAATTTCTTAAACCATGTTTTACAATTAATTGTCTTTTCTTTAAACCTTTTATCCTCGCTAATAACATATATTGTGAATCAAGAGCTTCAGTCAGTTCACCACGTGTCATTCGGGTAATTTCTGCAATTGGTAATAAAGAAAGTGCAATAATTGGAATCACATAAGCTAGACGTATAGCATTAATAGGAGCAGTATCAGCAGGATAGATGGTAGGTAACCATCCTAAAGAATAACCAAAAACAACCATTAGTAAGAATATTAAAATTAGACTATGCATTGAGCTAAATAACATAATAATCCCGCTAATAAAGTTATCGATTAATTTATTTTTATTTATAGCAGCGATAATCCCCAATAAAACACCTAGTGTTGTATAAATCACCAGGGCTAAAAGATTAATTCTTAAAGTGTATGGTATTTTTAATAAAAATGTTTCCCATACTGGTTCTTTACTTGTGGAAATTCCCCAATCCCACTTTGTTATTATTCCACTTATATATTTAAAATAGGAAGCTAACAAACGTGGAACGAATGATTGAAAACTTATACCAAATCATATTCATAACATTCATAATAATTAGATAAATCACTGATATTATGAGGAATAAATTTACCACAGTCCAAAATAACCTGACAATAATATAACGCATCATAAGATTACCTCTCTCACAAAATATTTCCCAATACATTGTTTTAATTATAACTGATTATATTATAAAAAAAAGCAAATTATATCGATTTAATTAAATAATTGCCTTTCTTAATGAAAAAAAGTATTATTAAGATAGAAAAATAATTGGAGGTTAAATATGTGTGATACATTAGTAGTGCTCGCTAATGCTACGAAGACTCAAAAAATGCTTTTTGCGAAAAACTCTGATCGCGACCCCAATGAAGTTCAGATTATTGAACGGATTCCCGCTAAAAATCATAATATTTCATTAAATCCTTTAGTTCAAACTACATATATAAAAGTAAAACAAGTTGAACATACCTATGCGGTTACACTCTTTAAACCCGAATGGATTTGGGGAGCTGAAATGGGATTTAATGAGTATGGCGTAAATGTTGGTAATGAAGCAGTTTTTACAAAAACAATTAATAAAGAACAAGCTCTTATCGGGATGGATCTATTAAGACTTGCACTTGAAAGAAGTAAAACAGCAATTGAAGCTTTATATTGCATAACAAACCTTTTGCAAACTTATAACCAAGGAGGAAATTGTGGCTATCAAAAAAAATTCTTCTATGACAATTCATTTTTAATTGCCGATGGTAAAGATGCTTATGTTTTAGAAACAGCAGGTAAATATTGGGCCGCAATCAAAGTTAAAGACTTCTATGTAATATCTAATAGTCTTACAATCGAAAATTATTTTGATTTAGCACATCCAGATATTATTGCTGAGAAAAAACGAAATCCGAAATTTTCTTTTGCGAAGAAATTTCGTGAACCTATTTATACATATTTCTCACAAGCAAAAAAAAGAAGACACCATGCTTTATCAATATTAGCAGACAATCACGGTAATATTACCGTTGAAACGCTAATGGAGATCTTAAGATCACATAACGCTAAAACCAACAAAGCATCTGTCTCATCAATTTGTATGCATGCTGGTGGTTTAATTGGCGATCACACGACAGGTAGTTATATAGCCCAGTATAATGAAAAGGAAAATATTTACTATGTAACAGGAGCATCACTACCTTGTTTAAGTATTTATAAGCCCATACTACAAACACCAATATCTAAAGATTGTACTAATAAAGGTATCGATTATTGGCTTAAACGGGAACGCTTAACAAGATACTTTCTCTCAGGACAAGCAGATAAAACTAGCTTTATTGTTGAAAGAAACAATTTAGAAAAGGCAATGTTAGAAGCACTAAGCGATAATAATAGTAAAATAGAAGATGCTATCATTGATATTACTTTAAAAGAAGAAAAACTAATTAATAAATATTTACAACCACTAATAAACACCCAACATAAATTTTCCTTAGGAAAAAAATACTATCGGAAATACTGGGCCAAACAAACAAATAAGTTATTTGGAGGTGAAAAAAATGTTTAAAGCTTATAATGAATTACCTAATAACTATCAATTAATTTCACAAATAGATATGAAAAAAAATAAGAAAGAATTTCTATTAATAAATATCTTAGCCCTTAGCCTATTTTTCTTATCGTTATTCACCCTATTATATATCAATAAAAGTATATCTACAGACTTAATTCAATTATACATCGTTGTTGGTTGTAGTATTATTTATATAGTATTACACGAACTTGTTCATGCATTATTTTTTAAATTTAAAAACAATGTTAAAGTTGAATTTAAATTTCATGGTTTTGCTGCTAGCGCAGGTGTTCCAGGATATTATTATCAAAAAAAACATTATTTAATAATTTCTTTAGCACCATTTATGATCTTTAATCTAATAATAATTCCGCTTTTTTTGGTCAATGATTATTGGTTTTTTATTCTCGCATTTTTATTAGCCATTCATATCTCAGGATGTTCAGGCGATTTGTATGTGTTTATAAAACTATTATTTAAGCCTAAAACGATATTAATTGAAGATTATGGCGTTGGAATGAATATATATAACAGTGATAATATAAATAAGGTGTGAGTTTTTAATTCACACCTTTTAAATATCAAATATTCTTTGCCATATGTAAGCTAAAAGCTGTATAACCAAGCTTATCATATAAAGCAATTGCCCGCTTATTATGACCAAAAACATGTAAAGTAATCTTATTTACTCCAATACCCTTGGCATGTTTTTCTAATAATAACATCGCTTTTTTCCCATAACCTTTACCTTGATAAGCTTCATTAATATTTAAATCATAAATAAAGGCTTCTGCTTCCGATGTTTTACCATACCATAAAATTCCGACAATTTCACCAGCATTTACAATATTAAATAGATAATGTCCCTCGGTTTCCATACCCTTTGGTAAATATTGGTCGATAACTGATTTAGCATAATTATCTGCATTTTCTGCTTTTATATAGCCTGATGTTGTATACTCAATCGCTATCTTTTTAACTGCTTCGATATAGTATTCCGCAAAATCTGACTGTGACATTTTAATTAATTCTAACATTTTATTTACTCCCTCTTAATTAATATTTTAATGTAATTTGATTTATTATTTTTAAAATAATAAATTGTTGCTCCCGTATTAGCGATTACATGGAAGATAACCGGATACAAGATTGATTCCGTTATTTCAACCATGTTACCCATAAAAATTCCAAATATAAACGCAAAAACTATTTTTATAAGCGTATCGCGATTAATTTTAAACTTAAAATACTGGAGATGCATTATCCCAAACAAAAAAGCAGTAATTAAGACTGGCAATGATATTTCTTTTAATAGTGGAAATGGTACCATCACACTATTTACGCCAATAATATAAGGTATTAATTTTAATATTATCGCTCTAAATATTAGTTCTTCCCCTATCGGATAAAGCACACAAAAACCTAATATATCTTGACAATTTTTATTAACTCGATACCCTGAATTAAAGATAAATGGTGCAATAAATAGTAGGAATAATAGTAGCGTACCAAAAGGTAATAGTTTATTTGGTAATCTCAAAATAACATCTGAAAACCATACCAACCCAACCAATAAAACAATAAAAAACCAAATATAAGTAATATATTTCTTAGCCTTTATCAAATAGAAAAGAATTGAATATAAAAATGTTAATAGTAAAACCAATATTAAATATAATACACTCATAAACAAATCCCCCGTTAATAACATCGTAAATTATCTATATATAAAATGTGTCCTTAAACAATTTATTTTGATGTAACTTCTGTAAGTCATCAAAACCACCGATAAGAGTCTCATCTACAAAAATTTGTGGTACGGTCTTCATTTTAGTATTTTTTTCTAATTCTTTAAGTTCGGTGTTAGTCACGACAATCTCTTGAAAGAAGATATTCTCTGCGCTCAATAATCTTTTTGCCTTTATACAATACGGACAACGTGTAAATGTATAAAGGGTAACTTGTTTTTGTTTCACTAGTATCACCTCAAAAATATCTAGTTAATTTTCTAATATATGATTTTGTCCCTTTGTGGTATAAAAATAAAATTCAATAATATCGTTTATATTATAGCCATCAAATAGTTTAAAAAACTTGGAAAAATTAATTTCCTGATACCGGTATTTAGCTAACATAGCTCTTAAGACACTATCGATATTGCTCACACCAATTCGCTCCTCAATCGCCTTTAATACTAGAGGACCATAACTATATGATAAATCACCATATTCATATTTACCATAATCAATTAATGGTACCAGTGAGATATTATGTTTTTTGATAGTTTTTTTAAAATGTAATTGGTAAGTTTTATAGGTTTTAACGCTTCCATTTTCTTCAAATATATCATAAATTCTCGCAGTAAAATACTGCGTAATCGCTTCATCAAAAAATCTCGTTCTTTGCGCATTTAATTCTACTAAAGGATTCCAACCGATATGAATTATTTCATGGATGATAAAACGAACATCAGACAAAGCATCTAATGCGAGAAATACTGTATGTTTATCGACAAAGCTTCCTAAATATTCTGGAATACAAATAATATTAATATCGTCGATAAGAACTTCACCGTAATATTCACTCATATATTTGATAGTAATATCAATAATGTTTTTTAAATCAAGCTTTACCTCTTTTCCTATTAAATAATTTATTGATCCATAAGGTATTTTTAGTTGTTCAAATTTACCTACTACAAAATTTAAAAAAGAACCTCTGAATTCAAATATTTTTTCATTATTTATTGTTGCTAAGTTCTCAAGAGGTAAATTTGAAAAAACCGTTAAATGATTATTACAACTAACAGTAATTTTTGAATCTAGATGAAAACCGGAATGAACATAGCTATATAATTCTTTATCTTCAATACTCTTAATAAAGAATGGAAAACATAAAGTTTCAAATCTTAAAAGTGCAAACTCTGGTAAGGTTATTTCCTTTACATAGGGCCATAAACCGGTTGTACCATCTAAGCTTCCTGAATATTTAACTTCCATATAATTAACAGCATTAATACCACTTGATATAGTAATAATCTGATATTGATGATCATCACTTAATTCAATAGAATAATTACTGCTTAACCCATTAACAATTACATCTTCAATGATAAATGATTTGTTAAGAATAAAGCCATTGTATTTAAGTTCAGCTTTACTTACTTTTATATGAGCCTGTATTTTTCCCTGATATTTAATAGATAACTCCATTATTCCTCCCTAATTAAAATTACTTTATAAATTATGCAGTTCTTTATATTTGCTAATTTTATTTTTTAAACTAGTTAATATTAATGCAAGAGCACCGCCACATAAGATCGCTAAACAATCGATAAAAAGTTGTTTAGAGTATCCTTTAGTGAGAAAAATATAAAAGAAGTAAACTAAGAGCATTGTAACGATAATTTCAGTTTTTATAATTAAACTTTCTTTCACAGATAGTTGATGTTTTCCTAATAGAAGCATCCATAATTCAACCAAAAAAGTAGAAACAAAGATAACGAAAATAAAATCCATTTATATTCACCTCACTTATAAATAATTAACATCAATTATATAAACATTCTTTGTTAATTCTTCACTATGATAAAATTTATGATGCTTAGGTACCTGTAATTTTCCAATTAATTTGCCCTTAGCTTTAAGTGCAATTTTATTAGAAGCTATATTATCTTCATTAATTACTAAAAAAAGCGTGTGAAATTTATGATATAAAATTAGTGGTTTCAACATATACATTGCTTTTAAAGAATAATTATTACCACGATAAAAGTCGTTTATCTCGTAGCCAATATTACCATTATAAATTGTATATTCGTTAAATCCAATTCTAAAGCTAATCTTTCCGATACTATTATTATGTAAATCTAATATCTCATAATAATAAAAGGGTAATAAATCAAAAGCATATTCACCTTTTACTGTTTCAATTAACTTTAACTTAAGTTCTTCCCCTTCAATTAATTTAAACTTATCGGTAAACATCTCTTGATCCTCCCAATATTATTGTCTTTTACAAATTTTATCCCATACAAATAAAAAAAGCAAATGGATAGGAATAAAGATTAACCCTAAGCCAAACCAATTAAAAATCGTACCTGATAATGCTGGATTAAAAATATACATTGCATCATCTAATCCAATTACTGTGATTAAAATCAGACCGTAAATCATATAAAAACTTAATCCTATCGGTAGAATTTTCCATTTCTTAAGTGATGGTTGTAAATAACCAGTAATTAACATTACGATGACTAAGAAAACCATAATCGTGTGATGTAATAACCCAGAAATAGTCATTGAATGAAAAATCGAGTCTGCTTGACCAATAAAATCAGGATATATTAAAGTAATTGTTCCTCCTACTAAACCTAGATAAGCAACACAGTGCAAAATATCATTGTTCTTTTTGAAATATATTGTTGATAAGGCTAATACTAAACTACTCGTACCACAAAAAGAATCTGGCAATAATGTACGATAATCCTGATGACCAACAGCAATACTCACCCGATTATAAATAATCGCTATAAGTAATAAAAAAGCAATTAATTTAATTAATAAAGACTGTTTTTCTGCATTATCTTTAAGATATTTTTTAATAAAAATAATACTAATAATCATGATTGTAACTACAATTGTAAAATATATTATATGTTCTATTCCAAATATTTTCGGCATATTATCCCCCTTATTAATAATGCTCTAATTCAATTATAATCGAGAACATCAATAATTTCTATAGAAATATTTTACAATAAAAAGCATATAAATTGGTTAATAATATGATTAGTGATATAATATTTAAAAATAGGAGGAATATAATGAAAAAAGTATTATATATCAAAGCTAATCCAAAACCAAGTAATTTGTCAAGAACATTTACGATTTCCGATAAATTTATTCAAACTTACAAAGAAAACAATCCCAATGATGAGATTATTACCTTAGATTTATATAATGAACAGATTAATTTTTTAACAAGTGAGGATATAGAAAGTGTTTTTGGAGCTAAAAATGAAACTAGTAAAAAACACCACTTGTTAAAATATGCATACCAATTTGCGGAAGCCGATAAATACATAATAAGTGCACCGATGTGGAACTTAAGTATACCAGCAATTCTAAAAGCATATATCGATTATATCTGCGTTACTGGGATAACATTTAAATATACCGCAAATGGACCAGTTGGTTTATGCCAAAATAAAAAAGCGGTCCACATTACTACTACAGGCGGAGATTATTCTAATGAATCTGGCTCAAAGTTTGAGATGGGAAATCGTTATTTAACTACAATATTCAATTTTTTAGGAATAACTGATTTTAATACCATCAAAGCAGAAAAACTTGATATTATCGGTGAAGATGTTGAAGCAATAATAAATGAGGCAATTTCTCAAGCACAAGATGTAGCTAAAAAGTTTTGAAAAAAAAGTCGATTTATCGTCGACCTTTTTATATCTTCAAACTTCACGCCACCTGCTTTTAAATACTACTAATAAAGCGCATAAAAATAGCCGAAAACAAGTAATAACCATGAAAAAAGTACTCATACAAAGCGAAATAATTCAGCTACTACAGTAGTAGGAGCAATAAAAGCTATCGATAGATATTTTTGAGGACTAAAGCTATCATTAAATCATATTCCCCAACATGATGTTACTAAAAAGAAAAAAATTAGGTATACATCAAATGTATGCCTAATTTTCAAAGTACTAGCTCCATTTTATAACGTTCTATTACTAACCCATTACCCATTCTTTGGCGGGTTTTTTTAATTACTTCAAAACCACAACTTTTATAACAGCTTTGCGCTAATTTATTACTACAATCAGTATATAAGCTTACAAACTTATACTCTCTTAACTTAAGATTATTAAGGATTTTCTTAATCACATATTTTCCAATTCCTTGATTATGATATTTTGGTAATAACGTTATGATTTTTATAAACGGATGTTTAGTTTCGGAAACTAAGCCATTAATACCTATCCATCCAATTGGTTTACTGTTTATATAAATTAGATAATTTTCTTCATCTAAATCACTTTCCCAGATATTAATGGCATCTACCCAAACATCTAGTGTAGTTTCAATTTCATTAAGTTTGTCAAGAATAAATTTATTATTTATTAATTGATGTATGAATCCCGCATCTTCTACTTGAACTTTTTTTATTTCGATATTTTTCATCACAAATAATTCTCCTACACATAAGATTTTACCTCACTAATTTTGTTTTCGATACTTATCATGTAAATTTTGCCCAATTTCATTAACCCATGTTATCCAACCATTATTATGACCACCTCTAATGGTATTGGCAGCTAGCGAAGGAGAATGAAATACATAATCTTTAGTAAAAACAAGAAAATTGTCTGTTCTTTCTAAAGTTCCCATATTTTCTAGTTTGTTTCTTAATTCTACCACATTATTAGGAGTATCATTAGTAATACATAATCTCGCTTTTGAACCTTTTCGAACGACTAGCCCTTCTTCAGTAAATTCAGCACTAGCATCCCATTCGTCTATATTTTTACTTTTATAATAGAAAATATCTACTTTTTTAATCGTTTGAGACTCGGTGGTTGTTTTTTCAAAAACTTTTAAACCTAATACTCCAATATATATTTTTATTGTTTCAAATGCGTCATAAATATCAGCTAATAGTGATTTTGGCGCATGAGTATCTAAACCAGAATTACTATTATCAAGTTTAAAACGATTAATATTTTCTGCTTCTTTGATACATAATTGTTCTAAATACTTTACATGTGTTTTTGTGAAAGACTGATCCTTAGTAGTAATAATGATTGCATACTGCCAAAAATCTTTTTCTTCATTGTGTTTTTTTATACGTTTAACAATATCTTCAGTCTCACCAAAATACACCTTTTCCGTATCGTCTTCAAAACCATATAAAATGTATAATGCAACTTTATAGTCATTACTATTATCATATAAATAAGCTAATTTATTTCTTGGTATATAAGTTGCCCTAATAGTTCTATTAGTCATCTCAACAACTTTGATCCCCTTTGGTTCGCCATTTGGCAAATAGATTGTGATTGTTTTTGGAGTACTCATTACATATCCCTACCTTTATTATAATTCTCTAACCACTTCTTCATCTAGAATCGCTTTACGCTTTCTCCAGTCTGGCATTAAAACTGTTAATAAATTGTAAAAATCTTTATTATGAGATCTATGAATAAAGTGAATTATTTCGTGTAAAACAACATAATCAATACAATATTTAGGGGAAATAATTAAATCAAAATTTAATAAGATTGTTTCAGCTTTATATAAGCACGAGCCCCACCTAGCTTTCATTGTCCGGATACTAACCTTGGGTTTAATTACTCCATATTTTGCGACTAATGGGTATACTCTGTCTAAACTTTCGCTAAAAATACTTATTGCTTTTAATCTAAACCATTCATTCAATAGTTTCTTTTTTTTCTCGTTGTTATTTTTATCCCTAATAAAAAGGTAAAAATAACCTTGATACAGTTTAACTCCCTCTACACCATATGTTTCTCTAACTTTTAAACGATATTGTCTCCCTAAGTATTTAAAAGACTCTCCACTAACATATTCCTTTTTTAATAAACTATCTGGTTGAACCCTGTTAAAATATTTTTGTTGTTTTATGATCCATGGAGCTTTGTTACTAACAAATTTATTAATATAATCTAAAGGAACTTCATTGCTAGCGGATATTATTACCCTCATATCTGGTTGTACATTTAAATTGATATTCTTAACATTTTTACGTCGTACTTCATATTCAATTATTTCAGAGCCGTATTTAATATGGTATTCCATTATATCACCTAGAATCTGTTGATTGCTACTTTCATATTTTCTTCAATAATTTTATCAAAATCGCTTATATCTAAATTATAAAAATATTTCTGTTTATACTCGTATAACAATATATCCATTTCTTGTTTCATCTTTTTATGAACATCTGGATTATTATGCCAATCCACCTTACTATTTTTTTCAATAATCCGAGTAACTTTTAATGCAAATTCAGCTATTATTTCATCTTTTCCAGTTAAATCTAATACTTCTCCCATACCATCTTTAGTTACCCCATAGAAAGCTTGAGCGTGAATATTATTTTTAATTGTTTTTGGATAAGTATCAAATGAATCACCTTTAATGTAATTAGTTTTCAATTTAGAAATTTGTTCTAGATATTCAGCATCTGTTATACGTTTATGCTTATAATTATCTAAAATTTCTTGAATCCTTACTGAAAACTTCTTATAGTATGCAGGATTTTCATCCCACTTTTTATGGATATGTTTTGTTAACCGCGTCCTTATGGCATCTGCTTTACCTCTAGGTGTTTCAAGTCTTTGTAATTCTTTTTCAAAGCCATCAGAATCAGTAATTTCAACAGGATTTGTAATTCTAATAATATCTTCAGCAGCAATATAATTATCAATTAACCTCTGCATTTTAGCTTCATATTCTTTATGATCAATCATATCTGAGTATCGGTATTTAACTGCTCTTCGTAACTCTTGGAAAAAGCGAAGATCATTCTTATACTTATTAAGTTCTTCTCGTTTTAAAGTATTATATACATGCTCAGATTCAATCGCAATACTGACATACTTACTATATTCACTGAGAAGATTATAAAAATCTTTTCTAATCTTATCATCTTCTAAATAAATCTCATATTGCTCTTTATCAGTTTTATCTTTAACTTCATTAAA
>CALFRW010000029.1 GCA_937919135.1 uncultured Haloplasmataceae bacterium | reverse complement strand
ATTATATTATACCTTTTTTCAAAGTTTAGTCAATTAAATTTTCTATGTAAATATATCCATACTAAAGAGATATGAAACATATTAATTTAAAGACAAATAATAATAATGAAGTATCGCAAATAAAAACAGAAATCTTTTCCAAAAAGCATCCTTTTTCTGTAAAAATTTGTTAAGATAATAGGTGGTGATTTATATGAGTATTAATTATCCTACAAAGAAAAAAGTTGTTCATAATGATGTAAACTATGCCAATCGGGGAATGAGTTTAGAAAAAGAACTAGATGAAACTAATAAATTTTATCAGGTTCATAACATCGCTTTAATATATAAGAAACCTACTCCAATTCAAATAGTTAAAGTTGATTATCCTAAAAGACAGAAAGCTGTAATTAAGGAAGCTTATTTTCAAGCACCATCAACAACAGATTACAATGGAATATATAAACAAAAATATATCGATTTTGAAGCGAAAGAAATTGCTAGTAAAACAGCTTTCCCTATACAAAATATCCACATTCATCAGATCGAACATTTACGTCAAGTAATTAATTTAGGCGGAATTGCTTTTATCATTGTGAAATTTTCATCAATTAATAAAGTTTTTTTATTAGATGGAAAATTAACTGTAGCTCTATATGATAATTTTCTTAACAATGGTAGAAAGTCAATAAGCATTAAAACTTTTATAGAAAAAGGTCATGAAATTACAGAAAGGTGTATTTTTACAATTGACTACTTAAAAGTAGTTGATAAAGTATATTTTATTAATGAATAAAAAACTACTCTTCTCTGTTTTAAAAATATTTGCGGTATTAATTACTATTACTATTATTACCATGTTTACATTTATTTATTTAAAAGTGGTTAAGATTAAAACTGAATTACAAGATTTAAATTATCAAAAAATTCATGTTAAAGATACAACTAAAATCTACGATCAAAATTTAAATTTAATAACAGAGTTAGGAATTGAAAAACGTGATGTCATTGAATATGAGGAAATATCAAGTGATATGATAAATGCGATTATCGCGATTGAAGATGCCAAATTCTTCGAACATCAAGGTATTGACTACCTAAGAATTATCAGTGCGCTTATTGAAAATACAAAAGCAAAAACTTATAAAGAAGGAGCCAGTACTTTAACACAACAATTAGTCAAATTATCATTTCTGACAAATGATAAGACAATTGAGCGAAAAGTTAAAGAGATGTTTATCAGTATCGAAATTGAAAATTATTATCCAAAGGAAAAAATTATTGAAGCATATTTAAACAGAGTTCTTTTTGGAGGAAGAATTTATGGTATTGAAAAGGCAAGTCAGTATTATTTTAATAAAAATGCGAAATTCTTAAACTATGAGGAGGCTGCTATCCTTGCCGGAATGGTACAAAGTCCTAATCGTTTTAACCCTTATATTAATCCAGAAAAGACAAAATTAAGACAAATAACGGTTTTAAAAGCAATGTTTAAAAATAACTACATCACAAAAAAAGAATTACAAAAAGCAATTAATAACCCCATTGAAAACTTAATAATTTCCCCACAAGAAACAGAATTTAACGAAAATTATCATGAATATCTTGACTATGTCATCTACGAATTAATTGATAAATATAAGTTAGATCCCTTTAATGACAGTTTACAGATTGTTACTCATCTTGATTTGGCAATTCAGGATGAAATCCGTGAAATCGAAAATGACGAGGTCAATCATCCTAATGATAAAACCCAAACTGGTATTGTCGTTTTAGAAACTAAAACAGGTTTTATCCGTGGTATTGGTGGCGGAAGAAATTATAGAGGCTCACTTACTTTTAATTATGCGACTGATGCCAAACTGCAACCCGGTTCGACAATTAAACCGATTTTAGACTATGGACCTGCGATTGAATATTTAAAATATTCACCCGCTCAGCCTTATTTTGATGAGAAAATATACTTCAGAACTGCAGGTAGCCGTTACTTTCCAATCTATAATTACGATAACATATATAAAGGTATGATGACGATGCGGGAAGCGATCATTGACTCACGTAATGTTACCGCTGTAAAAGCTTATCGTGACGTCGGAAGTGATAAAGCCTATTTTTTCGCTAAAAACCTTGGTCTTGAAACAAATGAGCAAATTACTGAAGCTCATGCTTTAGGAGGCTATAAATTTGGTTATTCTGTTTTAGATATGGCAGCAGCTTATGCTCCTTTTGGCAATGGAGGAATCTATCATGAACCAACAACGATTAATTATATTTTAAAAGATAAACAAAAGTTACCGCTAATCCAAAAAACTCATCAAGCAATGCGTGAAGATACCGCATACTTAATGACTGATATATTGCGTGATAATATGGTTAATGGTACTGCCTCACGAGCAAATGTCAAGGACCTATATCTTGCAGGTAAAACAGGGCAAACAAATTATGCTGAGGACACAAGAAAAAAATTTAATTTCCCCAGTAATTCTGTCCGTGATTCATGGTTTATTGGCTATACCACAAAGTATACAACTGCTGTTTGGTTAGGCTATGACAAAATTGAAAAGGATACATACTTATCGCCTAGCGAAGCTCGGGCATCCCTAGATATGTTTCGGAAAATTATGAACAATATTCATATTAATCACAGTGATAGTAAACCCTTCTTACGTCCTGATAACATTATCGAAGTTGAAGTCGAAACTAACACCTACCCCTTAGCACTTCCTAATGAATATACGCCAACACCATTTCGAAAAACAGAACTATTTATCAAAGGAACTGAGCCTAAAACAGAATCGAATTATTTTAAGAGACTAGAGATGCCTAAGAATTTCTCCGTCTCCTATGATGATATAGCTGATAAAGCACAATTTAGCTGGGATAAATATGAATTTGATTATAATCATAATGACTATAAACTTATGGAAAGTATTCATGCAATCCAAAATTTTTATGATTATTATAAAAATAAAACCCAACAAGAATATTATCAAGATATTAAACCATCATTTTTAACTGACCGCAGGATTACAAATACCCGTAATCAATATTGTCAAAGTAATAATCCCAACTGTTCAATAACGCAACATTCTTTAAATAGTTACATTGCTTTATTAGAAGAACTAAAACAGTTTGAAATTAATTTAAAACTGCAAAATAATAAAATTAAGCTCCTTAGTGAAGGTGAAATTAGTATCCTTCGTGGGTATCCAACTTGGAATGGATATAGAAACGGCATTTTTAGTACTTTAGGGAATATTGAGTACCAAATTTATGGTCATGATGGAATGCACAAAATCCTTTTATACCAAGGACCACATATTAATACCTTCAGTATTAACATGTCATTAGAAGAGTTCTTAACTTATCAGGCGTTTTCAATAAATGCTGATTTCGCCAAATATCGTTATCGACTAATAAGCAAAAGTAATCTATATCTTAATCCCTTTTTTAGTATTGATTCACTTATCTGATATTTTTTAATTGTATAAATGGAAGTTTGTTAATATAATAAAAAGAGGAGGAGATAAGATGATTTTTGATTTACACACAGATATTTTATTTGATATTGTCAGTAAAAAACTCGATAATAAACAAAACATAATCAGAGATTTTCATGTAAAACAGTATCAAAAGGGAGAATTTATTGGTGGTATATGGACATATTATACAGATATCAACAACCCACTATGTGAATTTGAACGCGCAATTGATTATATTTTGGAAGAATTAGAACAAACAAGTGATCTTATTAATATTGTTACTACCAAAGATAAATTAGACTTCAATAAAATTAATGTGATTTTAGGTTTTGAAAGTTTACAACCAGTAAAAGATGTTGAAAAGCTAAAAGAGCTACATCAACTAGGTTTTCGACATGCCATGTTAACTTGGAATGAAGCAAATCACTATGCTACAGGAGTTTTAGGTGATGCTAACTTAGGGCTTACAGAAGCTGGCACTTATGTAGTTGACTTTATGAATCAGCATAATATGATTGTTGATGTTAGTCATGCAAATATTACTACTGTTGACAACATTCTCGATATTACCACAAAACCAATTCTTGCTTCACATTCAAATGTATATTCTTTATGTCCCCACAAAAGAAATCTGACGGATGATCAAATCGATAGAATTGTTCAAAGCGGAGGTTTAATCGGTATTACCGCTGTAAAATCATTTGTTAACCCTCATAATCCTACTGTTAAAGAGATGGTTAAGCATATCGAATATTTAAGACAAAAGGGTTTTCTAAACCATATCGGTCTTGGGTTTGATTTTATGGATTATATTAATGGAACTAACTTAACTGATTTATCTAATGCGAGTGAAGCAAAAATAATTATCCAAGTATTTGACGAATTATTATATAACGACATAGAGATCGATCAAATTACCTATCTAAACGCTTTAAATTATATCAATAAGATATTATAAATAGCATAAACTAATTAGAGGTGATTATTTTTGAAGTATCTAAAAAAATGGTTTATTTATGAAACTGTTTTCATTATTGTCGGTGGTAGTTTACTTCATTTTGTTTATGATTTATTTAAGCAAAATGAGTTTGTCGGAATTTTTGCTCTCAAAAACGAAAGTATTTTCGAACACTTAAAGTTATTAATATGGCCTTTGATTTTCTTTTCCATAGTTGAATACTTAAAATTTGGATATAAAAAAAATAATTTTTTTACTGCCAAAGCTGTATCGCTGTATTCAGGAATTATATTAGTCCTTTTTCTTGTCTATGGTTATACAGGAATAATAGGTAAACACAATGTAATCTTAGATATATTAATTTTTATCGTTAGTGTCTTGTTAAGTCAATATTTTGGCTTTAAACTTTTAACATCTAAATATCAAGTAAATTTTTTAATAAAAGTTATCGCATCTATATTAATAGTTGTTTTAATAATATTAGTTATTCATTTTAGTTTTTATCCGCCTTCCCATTCCATTTTCAAAGATCCAACTAAAACATTTTTGTTTTAGTTGGATCTTTTTTTATCCCTTTCTTCTATATTTGGATGCAAATAAAATATGGTATTTGCGATTCCATTTTATAAGATTCTTAAATATCTTTCAGTCAGCAAATCGCAATTTATAACAAAAGTCGCTAAATGATATAAAATCCCCCCAGTAATAACTTCAAATACAGGTACGTTTTTCTGTATTCGCGTGACACTCCCCAATCCCCATGAATAAAGGTTCTTTTTACCCAAGCAAAATATTGGTTGACAAGCGGAAGTGCTTTTTCAGAAAAAGATAAATAATTATAAAAAGAGCTATACCGATACATCTGAATGAGTTGTACTGCGACAAATAAAAGCGATGTAAAAGCAAAAAAAACAACAACTATTATAACATATTCATTTTGATAATAAAGGATTTTTAAAGAAATCAAACTTTTATTTTTTTGATGTGTGTACTGTACATCCCGGGAAATACAGCCATATTATTTTTTATTAAATTAATTTAATATTTTTCAATCATTTTAACATTTTTCTTATCGTATATATCACATTTATCCCGATATTCAATTAAATCAATCTTACAATTAGGACCAATAGTAATTTTGTTTCCTCGAACAGTTTTAGAAATAACATTTTCTAAATATATTTCATCACCTTCAATAGTATCTATTAAAGCATTATTTTTTTTACGTAAAAACATTTTAAACCCTGGTTTAATATTAATATTAGTGCCCACTATTTCTTTAATCTGCGAACGATTATGAAGAATAATTGTAATTTTTTCACCATTTAATTGTTCTAGACAATTAACACATCCTTTTATATAAATATTATCAGCTTCTAAGACGTTTACATCCACACTACCATAAAATTGAACTACTTCACTACGATAAACTTTCTTTAAAAATTTAGTCGCGCCATATATTTTAAGTCGGACAACCTTAACAGCTTCATTAAAATTACAGGCACCTTTAACATTTAATTCATTTACATCAACAAAATCACAAAATTTACTTTCTCCATATAATTTAACATAATTAATCGTACATTTTCCATTAAAAGTACATGAACCAAAAACGCTTATTTCATTTGCGTTTATATCACCTAAAACACAAGCTTCACCAAACACTTTTATTTTTTCATAAACGCCACCATTTATAGTAGCATCTGCAAACATAGTCAGATTATTACTCATCACATTCCTCCTAAACCATTATAATTAACTTTAAATTATTAATCAGCTGTTTTAAATCTATTTTTTGAAAATCATGAAAATTATAAGTTATAGAATTAGCTTTTGTTAGAATACATTTTATTGAATTGCCATTAGTATTGATGTAGATTTCTTGATAATTAGTAATTGTTTTTGACGTTAAATATTGATAAAATTCTAACATACATTTTTCACTTTTAATTTCTTGATAAATATTATCAATTATTTTTAAAATAATTACTTCCGCAAAAGCAATTTCATCTGCTTTAGTTAAGGAAAAGATATCATTATTAATAAAAATATTTGTTAATTTAAGTTCCTCTAATGAATACTTACGTATTTCACTACTATTAATTATTTTACTTAACTCTTCTAAAGACCTATCATCTTTTAATTCTAAAATTTTGTCAATTCGCTCAATTACTAAATCTTTAGGAAAATATGTTTCCTGACCAGTAAAACTAGCTCTTTTATTAAACCAAGCTTCAGGTATTAAACCTTTTCTTTTCCAACGATATAATTGTCCATATGATATACCTGTCAAAATTAACAAATCTTTTTTCGATATTTCTTCCATTATTACAGCCACCATTCTTGTTTAACATTTTTTACAATTGCTGCTTTATCAATATCTACACTAGAAATATAACTTAAATTTTCAATTTTACATCCTTTCCTAATTATTACATGATTCCCAGTTACGGTATCACAGTGAACATTTTCAATATCGATTTCATCAGCTGTAATTGTCTCTACTATTAACGGGCGGTGATAATTTTTCTTACTACATATTTTAATGTTTGTACCTTCAATATCTTTAATCTTACTTTTCTTAAAATAGACCAAGTTAAAGGCATCACAGTTAAGTGCCGTTTTTATATTAACCATCCCTTTAATTAATATATTGTCAGCATTTATTTTATTGGCTTTAATTACTCCGTTTGCTTCAAATTGTTCACAATCGATATTTTCTCTAACAGAAAGAATACCATCGATTTCAACTTTATGTGCTTTAAGATTCTTTTCGACTGTTACAATTCCATTTCCTTCCAATACCTCAGTCTCAATAGATCCTTTAACCCTTAAAATCCCATCGACGACAACTTTTTCACTACATAAATCTTTAGGACAATTCATTATCCCATCAACATTCATATTTTCACCTCTCTATATAATAAACGTAACATTGTTTTGTTACGTTTATTATAGCATATGTTTTTAAAAACACAATAGTTACTTAAATTTTAATTTTATTATCATTCTGTCATAACTAAGAAAGCTATTTTCAAACACTGCTTTTGCGTTGTGAAGCGAATTTTCTGGTTCTATAAGTGAGGGACTAAAATGAGTTAATACCATTTCAGCAACTTCTCCTGTTTTGGCAAGCATTGCTGCTTCTTGAAAAGTCATGTGTTTCGTATGCTGAGCTTTTTCATTATCTTCATTTTCTCCATACATACCTTCACAAATAAATAAGTCACTCCCTTTTATAAAATTTGGGATATCCTCTGTAGGGCGGGTATCAGTAATAATACTAATTTTAATTCCGCGTCTTTTATGACCTAAAACCATCTCTTTAGTATATTTTTGATTATTATACACCACTTCTTTACCCTTTTGTAAAATATTCCAATAATATTTTGGGATATCTAATAATAGAGCTTTATTAACATCAAAGATCCTTTGCCGGGCTAAATAAAAAGCATATCCTAAACATGGTGCAGAATGATGGAGATTAATTGTTTGAATTTCTAGATTATGAAAATTATAAGTATGAGGATTCTCATAATAAATTATTTCAAAAGGTAAGTTAGGGATTAAGGCCTCAATACATAAAGCAATTTTACCTAAGCCCTTTGGACCAAGGATCGTTATTGAATCGTTTCTCCCTGAATTTCCTATTGTCGAAAGCAAGCCAAATAATCCATATATATGATCACCATGAAAATGGGTTAGGCAAATTACATCGATTTTTTTAAAACCCCAACCTAATAATTTCATTGATACTTGAGTTCCTTCTCCGCAATCAATTAAACACATTTTCCCAGCTGTTTTTAATAAAACAGCTGATAAAAAACGCTTAGAATTAGGCATACTACCTCCACTTCCTAATAAACAAACATCAATCATTTTTACACCTTCTAGATAACATTAATCTCATCATTATATTCTTGAATTAATGCTTTTTTTCTAGCGAAATGATAAGCATAATCTGGCAAAATATGATCAGCTAAATCACTAAAAAAAATAT
>CALFRW010000028.1 GCA_937919135.1 uncultured Haloplasmataceae bacterium | reverse complement strand
GTCACCGATAATCTTATTTTATATGTTAAAAGACCACAATGAAATAAGTGAAGGTCTATATAATATAGTACCTGTCAAATATAAGATTCATTTTGCGGAACTAGTAAAACGTGCTAATGAAACCTTAGGATTATATATTAGAGGTCAGATTATTTTAATGGTTGGTATCGCGGTAATTTCTACTTTAGGTTATACACTAATTGGTCTAGATAATGCAATCCTATTTGGGATTATCGTTGGATTAACAAATATTATTCCGTATATCGGAGCTACTTTAGCCGCTGTTGTTCCCGTGACATATTCACTATTAACTGGTGATGTTCCTTGGTATTATATTATCTTATTAAATATTGGTTTCCAATTTATCGAGGGGAATATTTTGCAACCGATTATCATGAGTAAACAGCTTGATATTCATCCTTTGATTATATTAGTGGCAATCTTAGGTTTTGGTAGTTTGTTTGGGGTTTTAGGTATCATATTTGCTGTTCCTTTAGCAGGATTAATCAAAGTATGTATTCTATATATTAATGAAATTAGGGAAAAAAATGAACTAGTTGAAGATGAACTTTGATAGGAGGAACACTATATGAAAAAAGAGTTATCGCCAAAACAAATTAATTATTTATTACTTCAACTGATTGCTTTTACTTTTATATGTATTATTGTTCTAACTGATTATCAAATTAGTATAGAGTTTAAAAGTTTAAAAATCGGAATTTATTCGTTTACGATTTTAGCGATTATTGTTTATGAAATAATTATTAACTTAATTTTTCGGAAAAAGAAAAATGAGGTGGAACAGCCTAAAGAAAATAAAGAACATAAAATAGGCAGTAATGAGAAGTTTTTATGGTTTGAATTATTGTTATTATTAGATATTATTATTATTGTAGCTTTTGTTTCTCAAGTAACAAGGTTACATATAGCACTTGGATTAATAATTGGATTTGCTTTATTTTATATTACAACACAAATTATTAGACCATATTTTGGTATTAAGAATAATAAATAGAGTCAGAATAATTCTGGCTTTTATTTTCATCTGGAGTGGATATTATGAAGCAATTTAGTCGAAATTTATTACTTTTTGGTAATGAGGGACACAAGATTTTAGCTAAATCTTGTGTTTCAATATTAGGCTTAGGGGGTGTAGGAAGTTATGCTTGTGAAGCTATTGCCCGTAGTGGTGTCGGAAAGATTGTTTTAATTGATAAAGATATAATTGAAATAACTAATATTAATCGTCAATTACCAGCTACATTAAATACAATTGGACGCTCTAAAGTAGAATTAATGGAAGAAAGAATTAGGAAAATAAATCCAGATTGTGAAATTATTAAACATGAAGTTTTCTTTAATTTTCATACTTATGAAGAAATATTAAAAACATCAATCGATTTTTTTATTGATGCCAGTGATACTATCACTTTTAAGATTTTATTGATTAAAGAGTGTTTAAAAAGAAAGATACCCTTTATATCAGTAATGGGAGCGGCAAATAAAATGGATCCAACAAAATTTGAAATTGCTGATATTAAGGATACATCCTATGATCCAATCGCAAAAATAATTAGAATAAAACTTCGCAAAGAAAAAATAACTGGGAAAGTTCCCGTAGTATATTCTAAGGAAAAACCCATAAAATCCAAATTTGAAGCAGCTAATGGCGAAGTCAGTCCCCCAGCATCTAATAGTTTTGTACCTCCAGTTGCTGGATTTATTGCGAGTAGTTATGCGATAAGATATTTATTAAGCGATATTAAGTTTGAAAGAAATGGCGAAAATTAATAATTTATGAAAGGTGATATAATGAAAAAAATTGTCCTTGCAGGAGGTTGTTTTTGGGGAGTTGATGCTTATTTTTCACAATTAAAAGGTGTAGAGAATACGACTTCTGGTTATGCTAATGGAAAAATTGAGAATCCTACCTATGAAGAGGTTAAAACTGGAACAACTGATTTTGTCGAAGCAGTAGAAATAACCTATAATGAAGATATTACTTTAATGAAAATCCTCGAACACTTATTTCGCTTTATTGATCCTACGTTAATAAATCAGCAAGGTAATGATGTTGGTTCGCAATATCGAACAGGTATCTACTATATTGAGACAGGTGACAAAAAAATTGCTTTAGAATTTATTGCTAACAAACAAAAAAAATATGCAAAACCAATAATGGTAGAAGTATTACCATTAATAAACTTTTATGAGGCTGAAGCATACCATCAGAAATATCTTGATAAGAATCCCAGCGGATATTGCCATGTAAATTTGAATCTAATTAAATCAAGTGAAAAAAAATAAACCTATTTAAGTTTATTTTTTTTTAGTTGTTTAATATATATAATAAAAATTATTATAAGCGGCAGCAATATTTCTAGTGCCACATTTATTAACTGTAGATAAATACTACTCCTTAAGTCTAAATGAGTGGATAAATTTTGAGTATAAAGTAAAGAACACATGAGTATTACAGGTAAAGCAACTATAAGATAGAACTTGTAATTTTTAGTTTTAAAAAGAATATTTAACCCTGTTGTAACTGAATATAAATAAACTATTCCTTTCATAAAACCACAAGTAAGAAAAACAACTACTGCAAGACCCTCAAGACGCTGAAAAAAATTCATAATATTAACCAATCTTATCGTTTGTATTGTGGGAAAGACGGATAAATCAATGAAGAGAGGGCCTAAGGTAATAATATTTTCTATGGTGATTAGTAATAAAATAATACCTGTAGTAATTATCGCATAGATGCTGGTTTTAACAGTTTTTTCTTTTTCCTTTACATAAGGTAATACCATTAGAAAGATAAACATTTGTCCAAAGGGTATACCAGTTATCAGTGGGAATGAGGCCCCTATAACTGGTCTCAACCCATTTTCTAAAACTGGTAACAAGTTTTCTAACGCTGTAATTCCTGATGCAATGGTCCCGAGGATAAATAGTAATTTTAAAGGTATTGAAATAACAAATATAAGCACACCAAAACGTACTATAGTTTCGATGCCTAAGAAGGTTGCATAGGCAAATACTATAATTGAAACTAATGCAAGAACAAAGATTGGTGTTTCAGTCATTACATATAATGATAATAATTCAAAAATATCTCTTAATACCACCGAAGTATAAAAAGCAAAATAAATAATATAGATAAAGCCAATAATCTTTCCTAATTTACTACCAAATGTTTTGTTAAGGATTTCAATAATTGAATAATCAGGGTAATTTTTTATTATCATACCATAAAGTAAAAAAATAATGACACCAAAACAACATCCAATAATTATTGAAATCCAAGCATCTTGCATCGCTTCTTTTCCAAGCCCTAATACAGATGAGCTACCTAGTCCAAATAACACCATCAGCGTATATAATTGATAATTTGAAATTTTAACTTTTTCCATACATTCACTCTTATTTAAGTATTTTTTTAATTACATCACCATCAACAACACCTGGACGATTTATTTTTATTTCAGCACTAAGATTAACTGTCAAGTTTACAAAGTAATCATCCCAATTTTGATTTAACTTTTTCCAAACTACGGGTTTTTTACGATGAATTAATTCACCAAATCCCACAACATCTGACTTGAACTTTTTTTGTATTACGTTTAAAGTGTGTTGTGAGTCTTTAATAATTTCTTTTTCCAATAGTTTTTCCAGTTTTTGATAATTGTTTTTGTCTATGGAACATCCGAGCTGAGCAATATTACTATTAATTTGATGGGTGATGTTGATTATAGGTTTTCCATTTTCCATTTTTAGTTTTGTTTTGTTTTTAAATGAAGTTATTTCAAGGTTTTGCGTTTTATTTTTATCACAGGGGATTGTTATAATCGTGTTTTTTATTTCTCCGATTAAATAACTATATCCTCTGCTCTCATCCTCATTTAACCACCCGATTAGTTTTTCATTTTTAAAGATCGCAAAATCAGTGATTTTTATTGCTGCTTTAGCCTCTATTTCTTGGATATTTACATTTTTTTCTCCCTCGTTTTTATTTCCATAAACAGTAAGACCCATGATTGCTGGATTAACCCCAGCACTAGCAATACTTGTAACTAAGTTAAGAAAAGTAGTATCTCTGACTCCGTAATAGTTTGTTTGAAAGTTTAATCCGACTTTCTTTATTTTACTTGCGGGTATTGGTTCAATGTGAGTTAGAACATTTAATATATCTTGTGCTAGTGTATCTTTAGCGATAAATATCGGTACATCAGGTCTAACTTCAGGGTCACGAAGAAAAAAATCTAAAATTTCAACCATATTATCTTTTGCGATATTTTCACTAATAATTATCGCCATTAAATGAGTAAAATAACTTTTTCTTGGTAAATCACGTGTCAATTTACGAATCGTTTGGAATAAGGATTCTCCTTCATCAGAAAATAGTTTAACAGTGGTAAGCTCATCTGAAAAATCAGAGGCAATTTCTCTTGGTACCATCACTTGTACAGAAACTAGATAACCTAACTCACTTTCATCAATTGCTATTGCTGATACTAACGCTAATTCATCTAGTTCCTTTTTACCCCAACATCCTGTTAATATAAACAAGCAACTAATAAATCCAAAAATTAATAGTATATGTTTATGTTTCAATATTTTCACCTACGATTCTTTTTTTTCTTTTTTGAGCTTTTTTCCTGTCTCGTCTCATTATAATCACTAATAAGGTTTGGTCTTTTTTTAATTGTCCATAATGGAAAGCGAACGATTGAGTCTTTTAGTCCTTCTTTATTAGTAGGTGACAGTGGATATAAATAGGGTACACCAAAAGATTTCATACTTGTAAGTTTTAAGCCTAGAATCATTAAACCTATAGTAATTCCAAACATTCCTAAACTTGCTGCAAGTAAAATAAAGAAAAAACGATATAATCTGACGGTTATTCCTAAATTATAGGTTGGGGCAATTAGACTACTAATGGCGGTAATTGATACAACTATTACCATAACCGCAGAAACAATTCCTGCTTGTACTGCAGATTCTCCTAAAACGAGCGCTCCAACAATCGAAACAGCTGAACCAATTGCGCGTGGCATTCTGACACCAGCTTCGCGAAGGATTTCAAACGTTATCTCCATTAATAATGCTTCGACAAATGCAGGAAATGGAACTCCTTCTCTTTGGCTAGATATATTAATTAAAAGAGGCGTAGGTAGCATTTCTTGATGAAAAGTTGTTATCGCAATATAAATTGCCGGTGTTAATAAGGTAAGGAACATCGCAATAAAACGTATAATACGGATAAATGTGCCAAAATGAAAACGATGATAGTAATCTTCTGATGTTTGAAGCAGTGTTAAAAATAAACAAGGAACAATGAGCACATAAGGTGAACCATCAACAATAATCGCAACATATCCACTTAGTAATGCACCTGCAGCACTATCAGGCCGTTCTGTATTATGAATAGTTGGAAATACGGAATAACGATGATCTTGAATCAATTGTTCGATATAGCTACTATCTAAAACCCCGTCAATATTTATTTTATCAAGGCGTTTATGTACTTCATCAACAATCGTTTTTTTCGCAATACCTTTGATGTAAAGAATCGCTATATTGGTTTTTGTAATAGTACCAATTTTTCGTTCAGTAACGCATAAGTTCTTGTCTTTAATTCTTCGACGAATAAGCATCGTATTAGTTCTAAGTGTTTCATTAAAACTATCTTTAGGACCTCTGACAACAGTTTGTGAGGTCGCTTCTACCACCCCTCTATCAGTAAAGCCCTTTGTTTCAATTACAAAACATTTAGCTACACCATCAATTATTAAGATTGAATTTCCAGCTAGTAAATAATCAAGTATATCTTCAAAATAAATTGAAACCTTGATATCAATTAATGTTATCATGTAATCAAGAATATTATTAAATAATTCATTTACTGTGGAAATATTGTTTAATAAATTAGTGGTTCGAATATCTATCATTAGTGTTTTTAGGAGATAATCGTATATATAATCGCCACTTGTTAACCCATCAATGATTATTAGGGCACAAGAGTAATTATCGGATATTTTAAATTCACGGATTATTAGATCACTATTATTATTTAGAATAGATTTAATATTATTAAGGTTATTTTTTAAACTTTTTCCAATTTCTTCTTTAGTATTTTTGGTCTTGGGTTTAATTAAATTTCTTAAGTTTTTCATCTAACAACCTCATTTCTATCTATTTTTATTATTTTCATTAATAGAAAATTTATCACATTAATATTTTATTGAATAAATAGGGTAATAATGGTACAATCTTATTAAGAACATATGTTTTATAAAGTTGGTGAGCTTATGTATCAAGAAAATTCATTATTTTATAATTATAATCAAACACCATTAGCAGATCGGATTCGTCCACTAAGTTTAAATGAATTTGTCGGTCAAAAACATCTGATTGGTGAGGGAAAAGTGCTGAGAGTATTAATTGAAACCGATAAAATTACTTCGCTTATTTTTTGGGGACCACCTGGGGTAGGTAAAACGACACTAGCGATGATAATCGCAAAAATGACAAAAGCTAAATTTATTAATTTTAGTGCTGTGACAAGTGGTATTAAAGAAATTAAAGAAGTAATGGCAAAAGCTGAACAAAATCGTTTAATGGGAATTAAAACAGTACTTTTTGTTGATGAAATTCATCGTTTTAATAAAGCGCAACAAGATGCCTTTTTACCTCATGTTGAAAAAGGGAATATAACTTTAATCGGGGCAACAACTGAAAATCCATCTTTTGAGATTAATTCAGCACTACTATCAAGGTGTCGCGTTTTTGTCTTAAACCCTTTAGACGAAGCAGATATAATATTATTAATTAAGCAAACATTAGTAGACAATCGTGCTTTTAGTGGTTTAATTATTGAAGTTGACGATCACCTAATTACAAGCATTGCACGATTTAGTAATGGTGATGCGAGAAGTGCATTAAATATTTTAGAAATGGCTGTCAATAGTAGTAGTGAAAAGGATAATAGTATTGTGATTACTGAAGCAATCCTAAAAGAATGTATGCAGAAAAAAACCTTGCTTTATGATAAAAATGGGGAGGAACATTACAATATTATTTCTGCCCTACATAAATCAATGCGTAATAGTGATGCTGATGCTGCAGTTTATTGGCTTGCAAGGATGTTAGAAAGTGGAG
>CALFRW010000027.1 GCA_937919135.1 uncultured Haloplasmataceae bacterium | reverse complement strand
ATAATTGTTGTTGGACGAAAATATTATGCTGATGGTTCGATAAATTTAGCACAATGGATTGCCTATTTAGCATTTGCGACTAGTATTACCAATTTCCTAACCGCTAAAACAGGTACATGGACATCAATAAAATCATCACAAGGTTCGTTAAACCGTGTTAGTAGGATTATCGTTGAACAAATTGAAGATATGGAATCAGGCATCAGTGCGGATGATATACAAGGTGGTATAACATTAGAAAATGTTAGTTTTGCCTATGGTGATAAAGTAGTAATTGAAGATGTATCAATTAAGATCCCTGAAGGAAAAGTAACCGCTTTTATCGGTGATAGTGGTGGTGGAAAATCAACACTGCTTAACCTTTTAGAAAGACTCTATGAACCGCTTTCTGGATCTATTAGTGTTGGCGATAAAGATGTCCGGGAATATAATCTAAAAAGTTATCGTGAAAATATCGCCTACGTTACTCAGGAAACACCACTAATGTTAGGAACAATCAGAGAAAATATTCTCTATGGTGTTAAACATGATGTATCAGAACAGGAATTAATCGAAGCATGTAAACTAGCTAATGCTTATGATTTTATTCAAAAGTTTGAAAATAAATTTGAAGAAAATGTTGGTGAAGGTGGTTCGAAGTTATCAGGTGGACAAAAACAACGGATTGCTGTAGCCCGTGCTTTAATTAAAAACCCAAGATATTTATTCTTAGATGAAGCTACTGCAGCTATGGATATTAAAGCAAAAGACGATGTCTGGGATGGGATTAAAAACCTGATGCACGGAAAAACCGTAGTAATGGTAGCTCATGATGGTCAAACATTAAAGAATGCTGATTATATCTATGTGATTAATCATGGTAAAATTGAAAACCAAGGTACTCACAAAGAGTTAGCTAAGGTAAGTTCGTTTTATTGTGAACTCCTACAAGGAGGTAATGATAATGAATAAATTTATTGCTTGGATTAAATCTGAATACAATGAGTTTAAAAAAAGTATTAGTGAATCAATCACTTATATAAAAGAATATTTTGTCGAAAGAAAACGGAAAAAAGCAGCAAATAAAATAAGAAAACAGCAAATTAAATTAGCGAAAGCTAATGGAACATATGTAAAAGAGAAGAAACATATTTGGCGAAAATTCTTCAAGTTATTTGTATATGTTAAAATACCATGGTGGTTATATATATTAATCTTTTTAGGTAGTTTCGCCTTAATTGAAGTTAATCAAGCTTTAGTACAATTCACGGTTAGTTTTAATAAAGGTGATTTATATAACAGTGTTTTATTAAAGTATGCTGGATGGCAAGTGATATATGCTTTTGTACTAATATCGAATAGTCTCTTCTCGCTTTTTGCGACAGCTATTGTAACGAAGCGGTTTCAAAAGGTTGTTTGGAAAAAAACAATTAATTTACCGATTTCAACATTTGATAAGGAACAACCATCATCACTTGTATCAAGAGTAACCAATGATACTGGACAAATAAGTGGAGTACCAGAAAAAATCCCTTATAGTTTTGCTTCACTTTACGGTATATTAGGAGCGTTTGTTGCTTTATTTAGAATTAATACAACGCTCGCGACCTTTTATTTAATATCGGTTCCGTTCTCAATTTTATTAATATTTGTTGTAGGTAAAATGCAGTATTCGATGAATAAACGTACCCAAGTAACATTAGGGACAATGACTGAGTATTTTGCGGAGCATTTAAATAGCGTTAAGCACTTTAAAACGCAAGCAACAGAAGAGAAGGAAGTTGAAACAGGACTTAAAGCAATTAACCGAAGATATCATGCTGATTTATTTGCTGGTATAATGGGGAATATTCAGGTAGCATGTGGCTCTTTATATACTAAAACGATGCAAATAATCCTTTATCTATTTGGTGCACGAGAAATAAATGCCGGTAACTTAGTGAGTTCTGGTTTAGTTGAATTTGAAGCTCAAGCTTCACTAGAACAAAAATATATGTTTGAACTAGTTATGTACTGGCAAGGTACTAAAGGACCACAGGGAGCAACAGAAAAGTTAGCAAATATCATGGAATATCAGGATGAAGTATTAGAACGTGAACAAGATATGCCAGAAGCTAATGATTTGGTCTTTAACAATGTCTCGTTTGGTTATAGTGATAATAATGAAGTACTCAAAGGTCTAACATTCACAATTCCTAAAGGTAAAAAGACAGCAATAATCGGTGACAATGGTAGTGGTAAATCAACATTATTTAAACTAATCATGCGTTTTTACGAACCTACAAAAGGAACAATTTCCTTTGGTAACAATATCGAGGTAGATACAATTCATCTTGACAGTTGGCGTGAAAAGTTTGGTTATGTGTTACAAAGTAATCCACTTTTTGCAGGCACAATAAGAGAGAATATTACTTATGGATGTAAAGAAGAAGTTAGTGATGAGGAATTAATTAATGCAGCCAAAATTGCTAATGCCTATGATTTCATAATGGAGTTACCTGATGGTTTTGATACAGACATCGGTGAAAATGGTTCAAAATTATCTGGTGGACAGCGTCAACGGATTGCGATTGCCAGGGCGGTAATTACTAATCCTGAATACTTGTTAATGGATGAAGCAACAGCTTCGCTTGATTATAAAGCTGATCAATTAATTAGAGAGGCTTGCGAAAAATTAATGAAGAACAGAACGACTATTATGATTGCTCATGATTTAAAATCGGTTATTGATTCAGACCAAATTATTGTTCTAAACAATGGTAGTCTTGAAGCTTGTGGTACTCCTGAAGAAGTATTAGAAATAAGCCCAACATATCAAAAATACTATCAACTTCAAAAGTTGGGATCTTAGGAGGATGATATAATGAAAATTAAAAGTATTATCGGATTAATCTTAATTTTTGCCATCTTTATAGGGAGTGGAATCGGTCTATTCATTTATGCGTCAAATAATGAATTTATCGCTCCTAATGTTGGTAACGGAGATTCCTATAACCTTGCAGATCCTGATAGTGAGATTTGGGAAAAAGATCTTGATGATTTGTTTGCTTATTTAAAGGAAAAAGGCTTACTTGTAGGTAATAAGGTGCTCTTGACAGATAGTTTTTGTTCGGCAGCTTTTGCTTATAATAATATTGATTTCTATTATTGGGATCCAAATGAAGATTTTACTGAAGAAGCTCAAACAGCATGGGACGAAGTTAATGAAGAAGGCGGTTTTATGCTTTGGGGACAAACGTGGATTAGCGTTTCTTTAAATGGTCCATTTGCGATGAATATTCGTATGATGGGTACAAATCGCGATGAAATACTTGAAGCATTTGAAAGCTATTACCAAGCTGATGTAGTAACAGAAGAATAAACTTATTAGTGGGTGAAGAGTTTGTCTTGACAAACTCTTTACTCTTAAAAATATAGAAATGAGGTAGTCATTATGAAATCTAAAGTAGTAAAACTAGCTGATTATCAAACTGAACTGAAAAATTTTAAAATTGATTTTAAGTTAGATGAAGCAATACTAGATGAAGCACTTAAAAGTGTTGTGATAAAAAATAAACAATTAGTAAGTGTCAACAAAATCGAAAAAGGTGACATTGTCACAGTAAATTTAAAAAGTGAAGCTAAAAAGTTTAATAAAAACAATGTAAAAATAATCGTGGGAAGTAATTACTTCTCAAAAGACTTTGAAGCACAGCTTATTGGTTTAACATTAGCTGAAGAAAAGATTGTTGAAGCTGATGGTTTTGCGATAGATACAAGGATTGTAGAGATTAATAGAATAAGCTTACCTGAATTAAATGATGAATTAATAAAAAATGAAAACATCGATGGGATAAAGACTGTTGCGGATTATAAAAAATTGATTTATGAGACAAATAAGGAAAAATACATTCAAGATGAGGTAGCTAAGTTATCGATGAATATCTTACAAAAATTAAGCGAAGAATCAAAGTTTGATATAGATGATGAAGATGTATTATATATGTGTAATAATGCGCTTGATTTTTATCGCAAAGTGTCTAAAGAACAAGGACTTGTATTTGAGGAAATGACTAGAGAACAGTTAATGGCAGGATTAGCTGCTGAATCAATTGAAGAAGTAAAGACTAGGGAAAAAGGTTATAGTTTGACACGAGTTAAGTACGCTGCTATTTGTAGTGAAATTCAAAAAAAGGATATTTCAGGAATTGAAGCAATTAGAGAAAATGTTTACATGTTACAAAATGAATTTATAAACTACATAAGAGGATTGTTAAAAGTCTAAATGAAAAGAGGAGTAAGATGAAATCAACAGTAACGAAATTAGCAGACTTTAAAGACTATTTAAAGGACTTTAAGGTAGATTTTCAATTAGATGAAATAAAACTTAATGATGAATTTAAAGCTATCTTGATAAAAAATAAAATTGTAGAAACTGTTGGAAAGATCGAAAACGGCGATATAGTTACTGTGAATTTAAAAAGTGATTATAATAAATTTCAGAAAGAAAATTTAAGGATTGTTGTAGGAAGTCAGTATTTTTCCAAGAACCTAGAGGAAAGTTTAGTTGGTTTACATTTAGGTGCAGAAAAATTGCTTAAAGTTGATGGTCATGAAGTTAACGTGAAAATAATTGATATTAAGCGAAACAAGTTACCAGAACTCTCGGATGAACTAATAAAAAAAGAAAATATTGATGGTGTAAATACTATTTCTGATTATAAAAAAATGTTTTATCAAAAAACTAAAGAAAGTTATATAATGGATGAAGTAATTAAGTTATCTATTAATATTTTTCATTACCTACAAGAAAATTCTGAATTTATAATATATGATGAAGATGTCGAAGAGTCCCTTGAAGAAATGATGAATTATTATCGTGGGGCAGCGAAAACGGCAGGATTTGAATTAGAAACAATGACTAGTGAGCAACTAATGGAAATTAGTAATGCTAAATCTTATGAAGCACTAATTACAAGTGAAAAGAACATTAGTACTAGTTTAGTTAAGATATCAGCAATTTGTGCCAAGGTATTAAATAAGGATATAAAAGAGCTTGAAGTTAACCGTAATAATGTTTTAAAGTTACAAATTGAATTTACTGATTATCTTAAAAGTTTATTAAAAATTTAAGGAGTGAAAAAATGGCGATTAGTTATTTAGATAATAATTGGAAAGAGGAAATTAAGGAAGGATTGTGGTTAGTAGATTTCTTTTCGGAAACCTGTGGACCATGTAAGATATTATCAAAACATTTGGAAACATTAGATTTTGAATTTCCGGTAATTAATATTGGTAAAGTAAATTTAACTAAATATCAGGAAATTGGTAATGAGCTAGAAGTAAGAGCTGTACCGACTATTTTCTTTATGAAAGATGGAGAACTTTTAGAAAGACATGTTGGACTACTTAGTGTTAAACAATTAAAAGAAAAAGCAAGTAAATATTTATATGAATAATTAAAGCTAAAATTCTATAATTTCTAGAAAATTATAGAATTTTTAACTTGAGGTGATTAGATGAATAAAAAAGGTTTTATCTGTAGAAATACTACTTATATCGAAGAAATAAATGCAAAAGTTCATGAATATTATCATGTGAAAAGTAAAGCGCAATTATTCTATATCGAAAATGATGATGAAAATAAAAACTTATCAATTGGTTTTAAGACAATACCTGATGATAATACAGGAGTATTTCATATATTGGAACATGCTATTATGAGTGGATCTAAAAATTATCCATTAAAAGCACCGATGATTTATATGATGAAAAACTCTATGCAAACTTATTTGAATGCTTCTACTTTTCCTGATAAAACAATTTATCAAGTTTCAAGTTGTAATGAAAAAGATTTTGAGAACTTAATGGATGTCTATCTGGATGCTGTATTTAATCCGTTACTAAGTAAAGAAACATTCGCTAGAGAAGGCTGGCATTATGAGTTATTAGCTGAATCAGATGATGTGTATTATAATGGTGTAGTTTTTAATGAAATGAAAGGCTCAGAAGCATCAATCTATAAAAGATTATATATGACATCGATGAATAATATTTACAAGGATACTTGTTATCGGTATAATAGTGGTGGAAGTCCAGCCGAGATCGTAAATTTATCATATGCAGACTTCCTTAATACATATAAAAAGTATTATAATGTTGATAATTGTGTAATCTGCTTGTATGGAAAAATGGACTTGGAGTCTAAGTTAGAGAAAATTGCTAGGGTGTTGTCAAAAGCTCATAAAGGTGAAAAAATCCAGGAAGTATCAAACCAGGAACCATTCATAAAGGAGTTTACTAGTTATTATCCCTTGTCTAAAACTGATAGTTTAGATAATAATACTTATATGACATTATCATATTGTTTAGGTGAATATGATAATTTTGAGTTGTTTTTAGCAGTGCAATTATTACTTAATGTTTTATTAGGAAGTAATACAGCTCCTTTGAAAAAAGCATTATTAGCTATAGCTAGTGATGTAAGTGCCTTTTTAATAGATGGAAAACAAATTTCCTTGACAATAGCATTAATTAAAGCTAATACAGATAGTAAGGACCGTTTTGAAGAAATTGTCAATGAAGTTTTAACTAATTTAAGAGATAATGGTCTTAATCAAGAAGATATAGAATCAGCACTTAATAATATCGAATTTAATCAAAAAGAAAATGCCCTATATGGAACATCTAAAGGAATTAATTATGCGACAAATATTATTAGTTCTGTGTTTTATAATTGTCCACCAGATACAAGGCTTTTATATAAGGAGGCATTTAATAAAATTCGCTCTAACATGAATCAGGGATATTTTGAAAATTTAATAAGTGAATTATTACTTAAGAGTAAACACAAAGTGCTATCGCTTTTAATGCCATCACATGAAAAAAGTAATGAAGATAAAGCGCTAGAAATAAAACGATTAAAGGATTATCAAAATACCTTATCAATAGATGATAAAATAGTACTAATTAATGATACTAAAAAAATGCAGGTAAATAAACCTGATAAAAAAGCAGCGCTGGCCCAAATGCCTCAGTTAAGTTTAAAAGATATTTCACATCCAAGGGAAGTAATTGATACCAAAATAGTTGATGATATTATTTTTCATGAAACTAAAATTGATGAGATTGTCTACCTTAATTATTATTTTTCATTATGTGGTATTGATTTTGCTGACTTAACCTATGTGACAATTCTAGGATCTGTGCTAACGCGGACAAGTAGTATTAATTATGATGTAAAAAAATTAGAAAATATGATTAAACGCTACACTGGAAGTTTAGTTTTTGAAATTGATGTAATATCAAAAACCGATAAGGAGTGTATGCCATTTTTAGTTTTACGAGTGGCGGCACTTAAAGAAAATATATCTAAAATTGAAATGATTATTAATGAAATATTAACTAATTCACGTTTAGATATTAATGAAATAAAGCAAATCATAAACCAGGATCTCCATTATTTAAAAATGAGCTTTGCAGAAAATGGAAATGCTTTTGCTTCTAAATTAGCTTCACGGGGGATTATGGCGGAAGCTTCCTATACTGATAAATTATCTGGTTATGAGTATTATTCTGACCTTAAAAAAATTTGTGCTCATTTAGCTGAACATATTGAAAAATTAAAATCCATTTATCATAAATTATTTACAAATAATAATTTAACGGTAAGTATAGCTTCAACACAAGCGACCCTTAATAAGTTTAGTAAATTAAATCTAGATCCAGGTAGTGAAAATCAAAATCGATATTGTGTAAATAATGACAAAAGTAAAAGATTAGCTCTTAGTATACCTAGTCAAGTTAGTTTCGTTAACGTATCAGCAAGTTTACAAAGTTTAGGATATAAGTATAATGGTAAGTTAATTGTTTTGGCAAAATTAGTAAGTCTATCATATTTATGGAGTGAAATCAGAGAAAAAGGTGGAGCTTATGGCTGCAATATGTCAATTTCAAGAAATGGTAATATTATGATGAGTTCTTACCGGGACCCTAATCCATTAGGAACAATAGCGATTATGAAAACTGCTGATAAGTTTTTAGAGAATCTAACTGATGAAATAAAAGGCTTAATTATTTCAGCAATTGCTAATTTTGATAGACCTAAGACACTTAAACAAGGTATAATTATTTCAGACCATAATTATTTTCTTGGTATTAGTAATGATGATGTATTAAAAGTGAGAGCTGAGATTATAACTACGACATTAGCTGATATTTTATCCTATAAAGATTTACTAAAAAAGTTTAATCAGAAAATGAATTATGCGGTTGTTGGAAAAATCGAAGAAAAAGCGATGTTTGATGAAGTGAAAGAATTATAGAAAAGAGGGGATGGACATGGAATTAAATAGTAAGTTGTATAAAGGATATATCGAGATATTGAATCGAGAGCTTATTCCAGCTACCGGCTGTACTGAGCCGATTTCAATCGCATATGCAGCTGCTGTTGCCCGTGATACTTTAGGAGCAATTCCTGATAAAGTTCTGATTGAAGTTAGCGGAAACATTATTAAGAATGTTAAAAGTGTTGTTGTTCCTAATACTGGGGGAATGCGGGGGATTAAATCAGCTTGTGCAATTGGGATAATTGGTGGTGATGCTAGTAAAAAACTAGAAGTAATTGCTAATATTACCGCTGAGCAAATTAAAGCTACCGAAAAATATTTAAAGCATGACACAATTACAGTAAGTCATGCTGATACGCCTCATATCTTTGATATAATAATAACAATGTATAAAGATAATCACCATTCATATGTTAGGATTGTCGATTATCATACAAATATTGTTAAAATCAAACGCGATGATAAAATTAGCTTTGAAAAAGAAATATTAAGTGATGATAAAAGCGGTGATAGAAATATTTTAACTGTTGAAAATATCGTTAAATTTGCTGATATATTAAAAATTGAAGATGTTAAAGTTATACTAGATCAACAAATTGAATATAATATGGCGATTGCTGAAGAAGGTTTAAAAAATCAATATGGTGCCAATATTGGAAAAATAATTCTTAAAACTAGTACTGATGTACCAACTAAAGCTAAGGCTTATGCAGCTGCAGGTTCTGATGCAAGAATGAATGGTTGTGAAATGCCGGTAATAATTAATAGTGGGAGTGGTAATCAAGGGATTACCACAAGTGTACCATTAATAATATTTGCAAGAGAAAATAAGCTAAGTAAAGAAAAAATGTACCGAGCGCTTACGCTAGCGAACCTAATCACGCTACATCTAAAGAGTGGGATAGGTAGACTATCAGCATATTGTGGCGCAGTCAGCGCTGGTTGTGGTGTAGCTAGTGGCATCTCATATCTATTAGGGGGTAGTTTGAATGATGTTTCCCATACACTAGTTAATGCGCTTGCGATTAATTCTGGAATAATTTGCGATGGTGCAAAATCTAGTTGTGCAGCAAAAATTGCTTCATCTGTCGAAGGGGGTATGTTAGCCTTACGCATGTACCAGGAAGGGTATGAGTTTTATGATGGTGAAGGTATTGTCGAAAAAGGCGTTGAGAATACGATAAAAAACATAAGCAAGATTGCCCGCGATGGTATGCTTGAAACGGACAAAGAGATTATTAAGATAATGTGCAAATAAAAAATAGTCTAAATTATCAAATGTGATAGTTTAGACTATTATTTTTTAATAAGCAAAATTACCTTTTTCAAACACTTTAACTTCTTCACCTGATTGGGTAATGCCTGTAATTTCTAGATCGCTAGTACCAAACATAAAATCGACATGGTTAATTGAAAAGTTTACCCCTTTTTCAACTAACTCTTGGTCACTCATATTTTCACCATTTTTAATACATGAAGGGTACGCTCTGCCGATTGCTAAGTGACAAGATGCATTCTCATCATACAATGTATTATAAAATAAAATATTTGCTTGAGATATTGGTGAATCATAAGGTACAAGAGCTACTTCACCAAGGTATTTTGAACCTTCATCAGTAGCAATTAATTCCTGAAGGATATCTAGACCTTTTTTAGCGTTACAATCAATGATTCTTCCATCTTTAAATGTAAGTTGGAATTCATCGATAAGTTTACCATTAAAATTTAAAGGTTTGGAGCTATAGACGATTCCATTTACACCGGTTTTTTTAGGAGTTGTAAACACTTCTTCTGTTGGCATATTTGCGATAAACTCAACCTTATCTTGAGTAAACTCTGAACCACCCAGCCAAATATGGTTATCTGGTAACTCTAATTCTAAATCTGTTCCTAACTTATTTTTGAATTTTAACAATTTAAAGTTTTGTGTATTTAAAAAACTTATTGATTTTTTTAAATTGGTTTTGTGTTTCTCCCATGCCTTTACAGGATCTTTTTGATCGATACGGTTCGTTTTTAAAATAGCTTCCCATAATAATTCAACAGCTTCTTCATCGGTTGCTTTAGGAAAAACTTGCTTTGCCCAAGCAACAGTTGGAATTGAAGCAATACACCAAGCATTTTTATTTGTCATAAGTCGATTTTGATATTCTTCAATTTCAGCTGATGCAACTTTTTGTTGTCTAATTAGACGTTTTGGGTCAACATCTTTCATTAATTCCGGATTGCTAGCGGAAATTGATAAGAAAGCAGCGCCTTTTCTAACTAAAGATAGGTAAAATTCTTTTAGGTAACTCGGGAATTCATCAAAAACTTCATCACTTGCATATAAATATTTCATTTTTGTTGATAATTCATCACCCCATTGAATTACAACTTCCTTTGCTCCAGCTTCATACGCATACTTTGCTGCCATTCGGGTAAATTCAGCGCATTCTATAGGTGCTCTAATAACAAGAATTTGACCTTTTTGAATATTAATCCCAATTTTAATTAAAATTTCAGCATATTTTTGAATTTTTCTTATATCCATATATAACTCCTTTCATTTTCTTTCTTTAGTATATCATGGATAGATAGATGGTAAAAGAAACTTTAAAAAAATTAATTAAAACTATTGACAAATGTAAGGAAATATAATATATTAAATATAGAGTTGTTAGCACTCATTGATAGCGAGTGCTAACAACGCACAATATTAAGGAGGAATAGTATGTATTTTTTAAAACCTTTTAGTAATAGTCTAAAGACTAACAAATCATTTTATGACATGGTAGATAATTTCTTCAATGATTCGTTCTTTACTAATTCAAGTGATACATTTCGGATTGATGTAAAGGAAAACGATAATGAATATTATATTGAAGCAGAACTCCCAGGAGTTAATAAAGAAGAGATTAAGTTAGAGTACAAGAATGGACGATTAGCTATTGGAGTAAATCGTGAAACTAAAGTTGATGAAGAAAAAGAAAACTACATTCACAAAGAAAGAAAAATCTCATCTATGCATCGCAGTATATATTTAAAAAATGTTGCTGAAGAAGAAATTACTGCCAAATTAGCAGATGGTATTCTTACAATAATTGCCCCTAAAAAAGAGGTTACAGAAAACAGAATAATCGAAGTAAAATAAAGGGACTTCAAGAAAGTCCCTTTATTGCTGATATTTTTAGATAATTTGGGTATAATAATATTAGGAGTTGAAGAAAAATTGTTAATTGGTGATAAATATGGTGATTTAACAATAATTGAAGATGCTGGACAAAGAAGAGCTTCTAGCGTTAGTAAATATGATACCCAACATTATTTGTGTGAATGTAGTTGTGGGAATCAAATTGTTGTTAGTGAACCGCATCTCGAATACAAAATTGTAAAGGATTGTGGTTGTAGTAAATTTAAAAAGAAATAATATTTACTGATTTTCTTGACATATCTAGGTAAAAATGGTAATTTTATTGTAGATATTACTAATGTAAGGGCAAACTAGAGCGAAAGCCTGGGACGCAAAACCGTGAATCTAAGATAGAAATATTATGATTGTCTGGTTGCCATTAATAGAATTTATCATGGCAACTATTGCCATGTTTTTTTTATTATGTTATGTGAGTGAAGTGATTTATTTGAAACAGCTGGACATGTATTATAAATTAGAACGAAAATTTTCATTCTTTCGCTTATTTATGGTGCTTATTATGGCTCCTATTACTATACCTTTAAGTAAATACGCGATGGAAAAAAGTTTATATTTTGGAATTATGTTAGTTGCGATATTGTATTCTTTAACAGTGTTATATGCGGTATATAATAAAAGGAAGCACCTGCAGTTCTTATTAAAGAATACATTGTTTTTGGATGTCCTTTTAGTCTCACTTTTTATTTTATTACGGGGTGGTGTCCGCTCTGACACATATTTATTGTATTACTTTATTATATTATATGATGGAGCTAAATATGGGGTATATGGTACGATAACAAGCTTAGTCCAGAGTCTTATTTATTATGGGTTAATGTCATATGGTGCAAGTGTGATTAGTAGTGTTCCTTTTGATTATAGTCGTTTTTTAATTCGCGTTATTTATCTTATTACCTTAACATTTATTATGTATGAAATTAATAAATTAATTAAGGAAAGCCATGTAAATGAAATCGCTGCTAAAGAACTAGCTTATAAAGATTCCTTAACGCAGTTACCTAATAGATTACAATTACTTGATTATTTTGAGGAAAAACGGGCCCGTTATGATAAAACAGGAGAATCATTTGGGATTTCCATTATTGATATTGATATTTTTAAACAGATTAATGATACTAAAGGACACCCGTTTGGAGATAAAGTTTTACAAGAATTAGCCCAAATCTTTACCAATCAAATATCTAGTGATGATTTTGTCTGCCGCTTTGGTGGTGAAGAATTTTTGATTATTTATGATGAATCAAATAAAGATAAAATTTTAAATAAGGCAAACTTATTATGTGCTAAAATACAAAAATATGATTTTTTTGGTGAAAAAATTACTGTAAGTATCGGTGTAAGTATGTATAGGAATAATAATACAATGATCGAAAATATTAGCTTAGCAGATGAAGCGATGTATGCAGCTAAAAATACCGGAAAAAATAAGGTTATCGCATATGATGAATTGAAATTATCACTTAAACATAAATAATAAAGGAGGATGTTATGAAAATTCTTGCATTATTAGCAACTGGTTTTGAAGATTTAGAAGCTTTAGGAACGATTGCTTTATTAAGGAGAGCAAATATTACTGTTGACATTTGTGCTGCGGATAATAATTCATTTATTATCGGGAATTACCACATTAAAGTTGAAGCAGATCTAAAATTAAGTGATGTTAACATAGATGATTATGATGGATTGCTCTTACCAGGTGGTCAAGTTGAAAACTTAGCTAAAGAAAAAAATGTACTTGAAATAGTAAAAACAGTTGTAAGCAATAATAAATTACTGGCATGTATCTGTGCTGCACCTTCAATCCCTGGAGCGTTAGGATTGTTAGAAAATAAAAAGTTTACTTGTTTTCCAGGGTATGAATCATTATGTAAAAATGGGATCCACGAAGATAAAGCTGTAGTAGTTGATGAAAATTTAATTACCGCAAAAGCTTGTGGGTGTGTTTACGAATTTACTTATGAAATCGTTAAGAAATTAAAAGGTGAACCTGATGCGAAAAAGTTAGTTGAAAGTATTTATTTTCCAGGTAATTTGAGTTAATCAGATTACCTTTTCTAATATCTTATGATAACAATTTTAATTTTATCTGAACCAAATGGAAATATTATCCGACTATATATATGAGGGCATGCTTATCGAGGTGGTTTGATGGAAGAAGTAATAAAAAGGGCTATTTTAGGTAACGAAAAAGCATTTGAAAAACTAATGCTTCATTATCTGCAAGATATTTACAGCTATCTGAAAGTAAAGGTAAATAATGAGGCTGATATAAAAGACCTAATTCAAGATATAATGTTAGCTGTTTATAAAGGAATAAAGAAATTTGAATTTACTTCGACATTTAAAACCTGGGTTTTAGCGATTTCAAGATATAAAATAGCTGACTACTATCGCAATAAGTATGCTGATATTTCTACGGTACCGATTGAGGAATGTCCTAACATTACCTCAAGTGAAAATCATGATACCCTTAATATTAATGAAGTTTTAGAACTGTTACCTGATGATGAGAAAGAATTATTAAACTTAGTATTTATCCAGCAATGTTCTTATAAGGAAGTAGCTCAAATTATGGAGGTTCCTGTAGGTACGATTAAAAGTAGAATGTTTTATCTAAAAGAAAAGTTAAAACCGGTTCTAGAAAGCTGGAGGTAGTTATGAATAAAAAGAACGATGAAATGATAATTAAGTATTTAAATCATGAACTAAATGATGAAGAAAAATTAGTGTTTTTTTATCACATTAAGACTTGTGAGAAATTCCGTAGTGATTTAGCATTAATGATAAAATTACAAAAAACATTAACTTCACAAGTTCAAAACGTACCAATTGCAATTAAGCGTGAAGCTTTTGTGAAGATTAAGGCAGAAAAAGCATTAGCTAAAATTCGCAATCTTGATACGGAATTAGTTAATCTTGTTAAGAAAGACTTTCCGATTGCTCCATTTAAGGTTTTGACTTGTGTCTTATTTAATATTAGAGATTTAATTACGATACCATTAAAATTAAAGGAGGTCTAAGAATGTCAGATGAGATTCCAGTAAAAGAAATTGGTGCTTTATTAGATGAGGTATCAACAAAGGTGCCTAAACTCATTACATCATTAATGTCTACGCTTTATTCTCCAGAAGCAGGTTCATCAATGGGGAAAGCTGTTGGAAACCTATATAAAGAGTTATTAGATTCAGGTATTCCTAAGGAAGATGCACAGCAAATGGCAAAAGACTATATGCGAACTTTAACTTCTATCGCCAATATCATGAAAAATGATTGATAGTTATGAAATATCTGATTTTCATAACCCACTTATTATTCTTTTTCTTAAAGCTTCTGTTATATATAATTTTGTTTCCAGGCTTTTTAATTTGGGTAATTGTTAAGCGCAAAAAGTTTAACTACGTCTTTGGTAAAGAACTAAAAAAGTGTGGTCTTGATAAAGCTACAATAAAAGCACTTAAGAAAGAAACGATTAAAATAACCGCTATATTTAGGATAATGAAAAACAACAAAGTAAAAAAACCTATCGTTATAAGATAGGTTTTTTACTAACAAGTATATATCGTGTTGTTATTATCAAAATAGGTTAAATTTAAAAGCGGAATATGATACAATATTGAAATGGAAGGAGTTAGAATTATGATATCTGCAGTAATCTTTGATTTAGATGGTGTTATTGTAAGTACTGACAATTATCATTATCAAGCATGGAAAAAAATTGCTGATGAGGAAAATATTTATTTTGATGAGGAGGTTAATAATCGCTTAAGAGGTGTATCAAGAAGTGATTCATTAGAAATTATCCTTGAAAGGTCTGAGCGAAAGTACACTGAATTCGAAAAGACACGCTTAACAGAAGCTAAAAATACTTATTATATTAAGTTATTAGAATCTTTAACAGCTGAAGCAATTTTGCCTAATGTAAAAGAAGTATTAATTAAGTTAAAAGCTAATAAAATTAAAATTGCGATTGGCTCATCAAGTAAGAATGCAAAATTAATTTTAAAACAAATTGGATTAATTGATTTGTTTGATGCCATAAGCGATGGTAATGACATCAAAAGAAGTAAACCTCATCCTGAAGTTTTTTTAATAGCTGCTAAGCGACTGGGGATTGAACCTACAAAATGTGCCGTTATTGAAGATGCCAGTGCCGGCATTGAAGCAGCTAAGAAAGCAAGAATGTATGCTATTGGTATTGGCGCTGCTAAAAATAGCAAATTATGTGATCTATCAGTAGATAATATTGCTGAAATAATCGAAATAGTTAAAAAATAGTCGAATTATGTCGACTTTTTTTTCTTTAAGTTACGGCAATATGATATAATTTAGGTAATATTTTTTATAAGAGGTGTTGATATGCAGAAAAAAGTGGCACGTATTTTTATCTTTGTTAGTTTTGCATTACTGTTTACAACAAGATTTAATCCAGCTAAAGCATTTTTAAGTAAGCAATTTTTGTCAGGAACACCTAACAATTATATGAAGGTTGAAGCGATCAATAATGAAAATAAATACCTTTTTGTACCGACTAGTGATGGTTTAGCTTTAGTAAATCCTGACAGTTTTGAGACTTTTGCCCATATTAGTTTAAAAGGCAGAATAACTGATTTTGTGATTATCGACAATATCGAGGCAAATGCAAAACCAAATAGAGATTTGTTAATCTTTACTGATGATGAAACAAATCCATCTGTTATTGCTTATAGCCTTGATAATTTTGAAGAAATATGGTCATATACAATTTATCTTTCTGGTTATAATGAAAGAGGAGTAAGGGTTGAAAGTAAAATACCAGTTTTTGATTATGATTATGATAATGAAACCCTATTGTTAGCAGGTGGGTATAGTTTATCTCACCTTGATATAAAAACCGGAAAATTAAATTGGGAATATAAATATCAAGATAATATTTGGAGTGTAACACTAATTGATGATATTAATAAGGATGATATTAAAGACCTTGCGATTAGTGTCCAACCAGAGTTTGTGATCGCTTTAAATGGGGAAACTGGAAGTGAGTTATGGCAAAAAGCTATTGCCCAACCATATGATGTTGTTGTAGATGATAAAATCATCGGCAGTATCAAAACAAATATTTGGGATTTACATTATCTAAATAAGCAAATAATTGCCAGTAGCGAGACAGGCTCAATATATAAAATAACTCCGTTAAATGGTCATATAAATGGTGTGAAAGAAATTATGCCTTCATTACCGAGTTCAATTGTAAGACAAAATTATCTTATTGATCGAATTGTAAAGAAAGTAAGTGGTTTAAATACAAATGAAAATGGCACATATAAGATAATTAATACCCGGATTATTAATGATATTAATAATGATCAGGTAAACGAGATTATTGTGACAACTTTTGAAAAAAATACTTATAATACTTTTACCAATCAAATACCAAGCATATTACTCCTTGATGGGAAAACATTAAATACCATTTGGAAAATTGAGTTAACTGAAAAGCAATTAATGAGTTTTTCGCTCACTGATAATGGTGAGATATGCATATATGATGGAAAAAAGATCATTAGGATTAATGTGGCTAATTCTAATGATCTTACAGAGATATGGCTGGATAAACTTTTCGAAGATAATAATCAAAAAGATTATCAGCCCCTAATATATAATGGTTACTTAATAGTATATGCTAAAGATCTATATCAGATAAATATTGAAGATATAGAAAACCTTCAGATATTAAATACAATTTCTTATTGCCATGGATATGATACAGTGTTTGATGAAGATAAAATCTATAAACTCTATTATCAATTTGGTAAAAATAAAAAACCCCCAAAAAAATATTATGCGATAGAATGTTTCACTGTAACTAATGACCTATTATGGAGTTATGATTTAAATGGTTTACATTTTAGTAAATATCTGATAAATAATGGACAATTTATCTTCATTGACAATAATATGTTGTTAACAGCTGTTTATGATGGAAAGATAATAACTTCGAGTAATTTACCAAGTGAGAAAGAAATCTTGATCCTTACTAAGATTCCCGATATTAATGCTGATGGAAACACTGATATTTTGATAAATTTTTATAGTAATGAGTTTGTTATTTTAGATGGGAGTGATTTTAATGAGATAATGAATAATCAGCTTGGAGATTTAGTTCCTGGAGAGTATTATAATATAATCCTCCCAATATTTAATGATAAGAGAGAGATGTATTTAATTAATCATGAGAAAGTGACAATAATTAGTTTTGATGAACATTTTAATATTACTATTGAAAGTACACATTTAATTAAAGATTTTTGGCTTGATATGTATGATATTAAAAATGATGAAGATTACGATCAAGATGGTTATAATGAATTTATTTTTCGACTAAATAATGATTCAGAAGCTAAGGTGATGATGTTATTTACCAAAACAGCTTATATAAGTGAGCTTTCTGCGAGCTGGGATTTTACCATTTATCCATTAACTGAAGACTTAAACGGAGATGGAAAATATGAAGTGTTGATGTCATCAAGAGGTGAAGATGAGGAAGGGACTTGGCATGATAAATTTCAAATAATTAATCCTTATGATGATCAGGAAATTATCTTTGAAAAACGATTTTATGATGGCAATATGTTAACATTTAATACACGAACGAAGCCTTTAGCGATTATCGATGATATAATCGGTGAGGGGAAAAAGAATGTTCTTGTTTTAGTTGACCGCTGGGGGGAGACTTTTATTCAGGTCTATAATATTGATGATAATAAAACTGTTAAGAAGGTGTTTCCATTAAATATTCAGTATATTGAACAAGGAGACATGAGAAATCATCTTATTGGGGCACCAGGAGGATATATTGATACATTAGAATATGATGATGTTACCTATTTAATAATGTCGACTATTGAACAGGAAGATGTTGTTACCAAAATGGTAGATATTAATAAGTTCTACAGTGTAAATAGTATTAATAAAAGGTTAGATAGTTATCGATTATTTAACGATAATTTAATCTATCAACTATATCAAAAATATGATGAAGAAAATTATTATTTAGAAACGATTAATTTACAACAAGAAATTAACTTAACTAATATTGATTCTAAGAAAGTTTATCATGATAATGATTTATTAGTAAAATGGGAAAAGAGTAATAAAGTAGCTTTTTATAATATCTATTTGAACGGGAAGTTAGTTGAAGTAACAAGTAATAATGAAATAAAAATCACACTAAATAAAGGTAATAATCAAATTGGAATTGGTGAAGTACTTATTAATGGTCTAGAACAAATAACCTATTACAATATAAAAAGTGATGTAACCACTAATACCTATTATTATTATATCGTAACAGGGATTGTGATTGGTTTGGGATTTATGCTCCCGTTAAAGAAATCACGTTATCGTAAGAAGGGAGTCAAATAATGAGTAATTATATAATTGAAACTAATAAGCTCACAAAAAGGTTTGGCAAATTTCAAGCGGTTAAAGATTTAGAACTAAAAATAACCCATAATAAAATTCATGGTTTTATCGGGCCTAATGGAGCTGGTAAAACAACAACAATTAAAATGTTAACCGGTGCAATCCATCCCTCATGGGGTGAAGGAGTAATTGATTCCTATCCTATCGGTTCTAAAAGAGGGCGCCAAGCTATAGGTTATGCTCCCGCAGAGTCATTGTTTTATGCTAATATGACGACGATTGACTACTTAGTATATATGGGGCAAATAAAAGGATTATCTAAAAGAAAAGCGGTTGATAAAGCCTTTGATTTAATTGAATATTTTGGTTTAGACGATAGTACTTATCGTAAACCAATAAATTTTTCATCGGGGATGAAAAAGAAGGTAATGGTGGCACAAGCTTTAATTAATGATCCTAAAGTATTAATTCTAGATGAACCCACCGCAAATTTAGACCCAACCGCTAGAATTAGTATTTTGGAAATATTAAAAACGATTATTAAAGAAAGAGATTTAAGTATTTTTATTAGTTCACATATTTTATCGGAATTAGAATCTTTAGTTGATGAAGTAACACTTATTAGAAGTGGAGAAATCGTCTTAAGCGGTAGTTTGGATGGATTAAAACATATTTTTAATAAAGGTCAATATATTATTAGTTCATCAGATAATACATTACTACAGAAGTTATTAGAAAAATATTGTAGCGATATAATTAATGATATCTTAATCCATGAAAATGATGCACTTATGATAAAAGTCGATAGTAAAAACAAAGCCATTTTAGAAAAGAGTATTCCGTTAATATTAGCTTATCATAAAATAAGTTTAATAAAGTTTGTTGAAAAAGAAATTTCATTAGATGATATTTATAAAGAAATTTATACTAAGGAAAATCGAGGTTAAGCGTATGGTATTAATTGTAAATACATTTAGAAACTTATTAAAATGGAAAAGTACTTTAATATATCTCGTTATTGTTTCAATAGTACCAACTATTTTAAGTTTTGTCCTTAGGTATGAGATATATAAAGATACCAATACACTAACAAACCAATTGAATACTACTGTAGGAATTTATTATATTGTAGTGTTTATGTGGGTTTTAGGAATACCATTTTTATTAAATAATGCAGCTAAAGGAATCGGTTTGATTGCGAATGAAATTTCTGATGGGACTTTAGGACTTTTAGTTTCGATGAAAATAGCTCGAACCAAAATTATTTTTTATAAGTGGTTAGCATTATTTCTATCAATGTTAATAATCGGGGTTATTAGTATATTATTAAATTATACAATAATCACAATTCTTTCTAATATGAGCGATAATATTAAGGTTATTTTAGCTGAATCAATCCCTGGGTTAGTGAAATATATGGTATTTTTATGTTTTATAATCTCGTCACTTTCTATTCTTATTTCACTAATAGTGAAATCTAGGGTAAATGCGATAATTATTATCACAGTATTTATTATTTTGATTTTCTTAATTATGCCACTTTTTAAAAACTTTTTAATGGGTTATTATGATAAATATTATTTATATTATCTTGATTTTAATTATCATTTCAGTTTAATCTATTATAATTTTATCTCTGGAGCTAGTAATTTAACACCAGATAGTCAAGGGATATTATCAATATTTATGGGGATTTTTAACATGGAACAAGCAGTTGATCTAGATATGATGATGATTACTGGTAAAAAGTTTTTGTTAACTGTACCGGTATATGATTATTTAAGTTTAAAGATCATCTTCTTTGTCTGGATCTTAGTCGGGGTATTATCTTTAGGAGTAGCGATGAGAATATTAGTTAAGCGGGATATATCTTAAAATAGAGGTGATAAAATGAAAGCAGTTGTTTTAGATGGTTATACTTT